>CAIQPV010000313.1 GCA_903873725.1 uncultured Nitrosomonadales bacterium | reverse complement strand
CGTTTCCCTCGGCATCAAGCAAATGGGCGATGATCCGTGGAATGGCTTGGCACGCCGCTACCCACAAAGCACACGTCTGTTCGGCAAGGTAACTAACCTCACTGACTACGGCGCATTCGTGGAAATCGAGCAGGGCATCGAAGGCCTGGTACACGTTTCCGAAATGGATTGGACCAACAAGAATGTGCATCCTTCCAAGGTTGTCCAACTGGGCGATGAAGTTGAAGTGATGATTCTCGAAATCGACGAGCAACGCCGCCGTATTTCTCTCGGCATGAAACAGTGCCAGTCCAACCCATGGGATGATTTTGCACTGAATCACAAGAAGGGTGACAAAGTGAAGGGCCAGATCAAGTCGATCACCGACTTTGGCGTATTTATCGGTCTGGATGGCGGCATCGATGGTTTGGTGCACTTGTCTGACTTGTCCTGGGCAGTGGCTGGCGAAGAAGCCGTGCGCAACTACAAGAAGGGTGATGAACTCGAAGCGGTCGTGCTGGCTATCGATGTTGAGCGCGAGCGTATCTCCCTGGGAATCAAGCAGATGGATGGGGATCCTTTCAACGGTTACATCGCCGGGCACGACAAGGGCGCGGTAGTGAGTGGTGTGGTCAAGGCGATTGATGCCAAGGGCGCAACCATTACGCTGGATGGAGATGTTGAAGGTTATCTCAAGGCTTCCGAAGTTTCCGCCGAGCGTGTTGAGGATATCCGCAATCACCTCAAGGAAGGCGATACGGTAAAAGCTGTGATCGTTAACGTGGATCGCAAGAATCGCGGCATCAACCTGTCGATCAAGGCACTGGATCGGGCCGAAGATGCTGCTGCAATGCAGAAATTCAGCGCAGATAATACGGCTACAGCCGGAACGACCAATCTGGGAGCCTTACTCAAGGCAAAAATGGGCACCAGCAAAGTTGACGCACAGTAAAGGATAAAGAAATGACTCGTTCTGATCTTATTGCCAAACTTGCAGAGCGTTACCCGCAACTACTGGCCAAGGATGCCGAGCTGACGGTCAAGGTTATCCTTGATACGATGGCTGAAACTTTGGCTCGTGGCGGGCGGATCGAGATTCGCGGTTTCGGCAGTTTCGCGCTGAACTACCGTCCGCCGCGGACAGGGCGCAACCCAAAATCGGGAGACAAAGTGCAGGTACCGGCCAAGTATGTGCCTCACTTCAAAGCCGGCAAGGAATTGCGCGAGCGGGTTGATTACCCTGCTTCCTGAGCCTGTCGAAGGATTGTTTCGCAGTAATAAAAATGGGCGGCCTGTCGCAAGATGGTGCCGCCTGTTTTTTTGTTCGATTATGATATTGTTATAGTTATAGTGGAACACTTTTACGGGTAAATTATGCGTTATCTGGCTTGGTTCTTACGTGTCGTCATGTTTCTCTTGTTGCTCGGCTTTGCTGTGAAAAACGACCAGCCGGTGGTGTTACGCTATTTTTTTGGCTATGAATGGCAAGCTTCACTGGTGGTTATCCTGCTGCTTTTTTTTGCCGCAGGTATGGGCATAGGGGTGCTCGCCGTGCTGGGCAATCTGTTTCGGCAACGGCGGGAAATGGTCGAGCTCAAGCGGGAATTACGCTTGAAGAACAAACTGGATGTGATTGGCGGTAATCAATAACTCTAATGTAATTTACTTGACCTGATCCTGATCGTTTTATGGAATTTGAACCATGGATGCTGATCATTTTCCCATTGTTTTTTGGTATGGGCTGGCTGGCGGCGCGCATAGATATCAAGCAACTTGTGGACGAGTCCAGCGTTCTTCCTCGCTCATATTTTCAGGGACTGAATTTTCTGCTCAACGAACAGCAGGACAAGGCTATTGACGCGTTTATTGAAGTGGTCAAGGTTGACCCGCAAACAGTCGAATTGCACTTTGCTCTGGGTAGTTTATTCCGTCGTCGCGGCGAAGTAGATCGCGCCCTGCGTATGCATTTGAACCTGGTCGAGCGTGCCGACCTTGATGAAGACAAACGACAGCAGGCACTGTTTGAATTGGCGCAGGACTATCTCAAGGCGGGAATTCTTGACCGGGCCGAAACATTATTCCAGGATTTACGTGACACGTCTTATGCGAAGCCCGCGCTGAATTTCCTGCTGGAGTTGTACCAGAAGGAAAAAGACTGGATCAAGGCAATCGACGTGGCTCAACGCCTGACCGCAGTTTCCGGCGAGCTGCACGTCAAGGAAACATCGTTCTTCTATTGCGAACTGGCTGCAACCGAGATCGCGCGCCAGCATACGGACGCCGCGCGCGCCCTTCTGGTAAAGGCGCTGGAGTCGTATCCGCATGCGGTGCGCGCTACCATGATGCTGGGCGACATGGAAAGTGCCGTACAGAATTATCCTTACGCTATAGAAATCTGGGAACGCGTCGAACAGCAGAATTCACAGTATTTGCCGCTGGTGGCAGAGCGGCTACTGGCGGCTTACCAGCAGATCGGGCGCGCGGATACGGCTATTGTTGTGTTGCAGGGCTACCTCGCCAAATACCCTTCACTGGATTTGATGAACGTACTATTTAATGCCATCCTGCAGCGTGATGGGGCAGAAGCCGCTTACAAACTTGTGCGTGACGAGTTGCAGCGCAACCCGACGTTGCTGGGACTGGATAAATTGCTGGAGGCGAGACTATTGGAAGTGGCCGATGACCGCCGTGCCGATGTGGAGATGGTGAAGAAACTGGTTCATCAGCGCACGCGCTCGCTGGCGATGTACCGTTGCAGCAATTGCGGTTTCAAAGCACGCCAATTCTACTGGCATTGCCCGGCCTGTCACGGCTGGGAAACATATTCGCCCAGAAGAAGCGAAGAGAATGGACTGACTGTATGACAGACCCGAAAATTATTGTCGCGCTTGACTACCCCGAGGCAGCGCCGGCACTTGACTTGGTCGCGCGGCTGGAACCTTCATTGTGCCGCCTCAAGGTGGGCAAGGAATTATTCACCGCAATGGGGCCGCAATTGGTGGGGCAATTCATGCGATGCGGTTTCGAGGTTTTCCTCGACCTGAAATTTCATGACATCCCCAACACCACAGCGCAAGCCTGCAAGACTGCGGCCTCTTTGGGTGTGTGGATGGTGAATATTCATGCGATGGGCGGGCGCAAGATGATGGAAGCGGCACGCGATGCGGTAGCGCAGGCGTCCAGACCGCCCAAACTGGTTGCCGTGACGGTGCTGACCAGCATGGCACAGGAAGATATGGCCGAGATTGGAATAAATGAAGCGCCTGCCCAGTTGGTGTTGCGTTTAGCAACGCTGGCGCGCGACAGCGGACTGGATGGCGTGGTCTGTTCCGCGCAGGAAGCGTCCCTGCTACGCAGACACTGCGGTAGCGAGTTCTGTCTGGTCACCCCGGGAATCCGTCCGGCAGATGCCGCCGCTGATGATCAAGCGCGTATCATGACACCGCGCGCCGCATTGGAAGCGGGTTCCAGTTATCTGGTGATTGGGCGGCCGATTACACGAGCCGCAGATCCACTACGGGCATTGCAGGAAATTTCACAACAAATTGGAGGAATGGCATGAGTTTGCCATCATTTGAAAACGCAAAAGTCCTGGTGGTCGGCGATGTAATGCTGGATCGCTACTGGTTCGGCGATGTCGAGCGGATTTCACCGGAGGCTCCGGTACCGGTGCTCAAGGTTGGGCGCGTCGAGGAGCGTCCCGGCGGTGCCGCAAACGTGGCGCGCAATATCGCGGCGCTCGGTGCGCAATGTACGCTGCTATCGGTGGTGGGGAATGACGAAGCAGGTGCCTGCCTGGAAAAATTGCTTAACAAGCATGACAACCTGAATACCCTGTTGCACCGGGATAACAGTATTTCAACCATCGTCAAATTACGGGCTATCGCCCGGCAACAACAATTATTGCGGATTGATTTTGAAACTGCTCCCAGCCACGAAGTATTGCACGCCGCCCTGGCGGATTTTCGTGCCCAATTACCGTTTGCCGATGTGGTAATTCTGTCCGATTACGGAAAAGGTGGCTTGGCGCATATCGCCGAGATGATCCGGTCTGCCCGTGGGGCAGGCAAGCCGGTGCTGGTCGATCCCAAAGGCGATGATTACCAGCGTTATAGCGGTGCAACCTTGCTTACGCCGAATCGGAGTGAGTTCCGGGAAGTGGCGGGCAGTTGGAAAACAGAAGAAGAACTTGGTTCCAAAGCCGAAAAGCTGCGTACGGAACTGCAACTGGATGCGCTGCTGGTGACGCGCAGCGAAGATGGCATGAGCCTGTATCGAGCCAATGAAGTACTGCATGAACCCACTCAAACGCGCGAAGTATTCGATGTGAGCGGTGCGGGCGATACTGTAATTGCAACGATTGGAGTGATGTTGGCGAGTGGCTCGGATTTGCCTGCAGCAGTGCGCATCGCAAACCGCGCTGCCGGTATAGTGGTCGGCAAACTGGGTACGGCGGTAGTAAGCCGTGAAGAAATTATTCAGGATATGGGATGAAGTTTAACGTGAATCCCTCTCCCGGCCTTTGGCCACCCTCTCCCGCAGGCGGGAGAGGGGTTGGGGGAGAGGGTTAGGAGAAAAGCTATGTACTACATCGTCACCGGCGCAGCCGGGTTTATCGGTTCCAATCTGGTCAAGGCGCTGAACGAGCGCGGCGAGAGCAACATCATCGCGGTGGACAACCTCAAGTTTGCCGACAAATTCAAGAATTTGGTGGATTGTGACATTGCCGACTATCTGGACAAGGAAGAATTCCTCGGCAGGCTGGCTGACGGTTTTTTTGACGGTCTGCTGACTGCCATACTGCATCAGGGCGCATGTTCCGACACCATGGAGACAGATGGCCGCTACATGATGAAGAACAACTACCAGTATTCGCTGGAACTGCTGAATTATTGCCAGAATGAGGAAATTCCTTTCCTGTACGCATCCTCTGCTTCAGTCTATGGAGGCGGGTCGGTGTTCGAGGAGGGCCGGGAGCACGAGGCACCACTCAATGTGTATGCCTATTCGAAGTTCCTGTTTGACCAGGTGGTTCGTCGTCGCTGGAACAGGCGTAGCGCGCAGATCGTCGGCTTGCGCTATTTTAACGTGTATGGTCAGCGGGAAGCTCACAAGGGGCGTATGGCCTCGGTGGCTTATCACTTTTTTAATCAGTACCGGGCTGATGGCAATGTGAAACTTTTCGAAGGATGCGATGGCTATGCCGATGGCGGACAGTTGCGGGATTTTGTTTCGGTGGAAGATGTAGCCAAGGTCAATATGCATTTTCTCGACCATCCCGGAAAATCAGGTATTTTCAATCTTGGCACCGGGAAAGCGCAAAGCTTTAACGACGTTGCGGTGGCTGTTGTCAACACGCTGCGTACCAGTCAAGGTGAAACTGTACTGACGCTGGAAGAAATGTGCCAGCGTGAGTTGCTGCGTTACATTCCTTTTCCGGCACAGTTAAAGGGCAAATACCAGAGCTATACCCAAGCTGACATGAACGCGCTGCGCGCATCAGGATATGCCGAACCGTTCCTGAACGTGGAGCAGGGCGTGGCGCGTTATGTGAATTATTTGTTGGGCAAGTCAAAGTAAATTATTTTCGTTTGGTTACATATTCAAAAATAAATCCTTGAACCGACAACT
>CAIQPV010000312.1 GCA_903873725.1 uncultured Nitrosomonadales bacterium | reverse complement strand
GTTAAGTTGTAAGTGATAAGGGTGCGTGGCAACTCTCAGCCGGTTCCGAACCGTGGTTTCCAAATCTATTCCCCTTAGTTTGTTGCAATACCAACTTATAGGCATTCACTTTACCCAATAATAACAATCCTGTAAAGATGGCGAATTGCCTCATCAATAATCTAAATGAAACCCATTCGTTGCCTCACTTAAGAAATCTAAGTGAAATGTCCCGCTCGGAGTATCTGAACGGGAGGCAAAATGAGGTTAACGATGAGCGACAGGAAAGCGGTAATCAAGGCATGGTCTGACCGATACCGGAAGGCGGGCAAGAAGGAGAAGGGGCGGATTCTGGACGAACTGGTTGCGCTGACGGGGTACAACCGCTGTTATGCGGTGAACCTGTTGCGTTGGGACGGCAAGGTTATCCGCGCAGGGCGCCGGGTGCGCTTGGTGGGCGATTTGCGCAAGAAGGCCAAACGCGCGCGACATCGGTTGTACGACGAAACGGTGCTGGGTGGCCTGAAAGCGATATGGGCGATCATGGACTGCATCTGCGGCAAGCGACTGGCAGCGATCCTGCCGGAAGTTATCCCGATACTGGAGAAACACCGCGAGGTGGTGTTTGATGTCGTTACGCGGAAGAAGCTGCTTCAGATCAGCGCATCGTCAATTGATCGCCTGCTGGCGGCAGAGCGGCGCAAATGGATGCTGCGCGGACGTTCCGGCACCAAGCCCGGAAGCTTGCTCAAGCACCAGATTCCGATCCGCACATTTGCCGACTGGAATGAGAAGCAGGCGGGGTTTGTGGAGATAGACCTGGTCGGGCACGATGGGGGCGACGCCAGCGGCGACTTCTGTCAAACCCTTGATGTGACGGACGTGGCGAGTGGCTGGACGGAAACACAAGCGGTCATCAACAAGGCACAGGTCTGGGTGTTCGACGCATTGAAATCCATCCGCGCGCACCAGCCCTTTCCCCTGCTCGGCATCGATTCCGACAACGGCTCCGAGTTCATCAACAACCATCTGTTACGTTATTGCTTGCAGGAGAAAATCACCTTCACACGAGGGCGTTCGGGAAAGAAAAATGATGGCTGTTTCGTCGAGCAGAAAAACTATTCGGTGGTGCGCCGTGCGGTTGGCTATGCACGTTACGATTCGGCGGCACAATTGCGCTTGCTGAACGAACTCTACGGTTACTTACGGCTCTATACCAACTACTTCCAGCCGGTCATGAAACTGCTCAGCAAGGAGCGCAACGGGGCCAAGGTCAAGAAGAAATACGACGAACCAAAAACACCCTACCAGAGACTGATGGACATGCCGGACATCAGCCCGAAAATCAAACAGCGACTGAAATCAGAATACGCAACACTGAACCCGGCACAACTGAAACGGGAAATAACACGACTGCAAGATAGGCTGTTCAAAACAGTGGCAAGGCAACGGCGAAGCAGAAACCCATCTACAAATTCGCAAGCAAACAAGCCATGAAAATGGTACAAATTGGTTTAGCTTTTTAGATGAGGCAACGAATCAGGTTTCATTTAGCTTTTTACGTGAGGCAACACGACGTGCGTTTACCATCCGAGAAAGATATTCCAGACTATTCGGAGCGCCTCGCCGCCAGCGTGCAAGCCGTGCTCGATGCCGCCGAGCGTGGCCTGATTCCGGGTGGGCAGTACGATGCGGCGCTGATCGACGAGGCGCACGATTTCGAGCCGCAATAGCTGGCGCTGGCGGCGAAGATGGTGAACCCGGATACGAAGGCGCTGATGATCGTTTACGACGATGCGCAGGCGATCTACAAAGGGCGCAAGCGCCCGGTGTGGAAGCAGCTCGGCATCGAGGCCGCCGGGCGCACCACGGTACTCAAGGTGAATTACCGCAACACCGCGCAGATATTGCGCTTCGCGCGCAAGTTCGCCGCCGATGTGATTGGCGCACCCGGCGTATGCGCCGGTGACGAGAGTGCGATCCTGATGCCGGAAGACGGCGGGCGCGAGGGTGTGGAGCCTGTGGTACGCCAGTGCGTGAGCCATGACGGCGAAGCGCATGCGATTGCGGAATGGCTGCTCAATCGCAAGGCCGCCGGTTACCAGTGGGGGCAGATGGCGGTGCTGTATCCCCGGCATTTCATCGGCGAGCGATTCGGGAAGATACTGGCGAAATCTGGCATACCGATTAACGTGGCAAAAGATCATGGCAACCGCATCCAAACGGAGCGGGATGAGGTGCGCTTCCTGTCCATGCACAACGCCAAGGGACTGGAGTTTCCCTGTGTGGCAATTGGCGGATTGGGTGAGCTGAAGAAGGCCGAAGACATCGAAGACGATATACGCCTGACCTACGTTGCCATCACACGCGCCACGCACGAGGCATTTATCACTTATTCAAATATGTCGGAATTGGTCGGGCGGCTGGTGGTGTAGGGTGAACTTGGTTGTGGAGCTGATTCATTGATGTTTCCATAATGGTGACAGCTTCACCCCCTCCCTGCCCTCCCCCGATGGGAGAGGATTCTTTCCCATTTCCTAACTGGATAGGGCTAGGAAGGGGGTGTTTGGCAACAGTGTCATGTTTTTTTGAAAACTCAATAATATGGGGTGAACCCACGGTACGTGAATAACCTGAGGCAGCTTCTAAAAATTCAATTTTCTAAACCAGACAAGGCGCGAGAAAAAAATTGCAGCGACGCATATGTAGGATATATTAGGAGTAATTTTTTTCAGCAACGCAGTATCGCGACGATAATCCGGCTTTTAGGGGATCCCGTAACCGTCCGGCCGACTCAAGTCGGTGCCAAGTTTCCAATCCAAAAAGTACTTAGACTTAACAAACCGGATATACCTGTAATTTTCTCTGCTTTCTCAGGGATGCGGCACCACCCAGGCATCGCCCTGTGGTGTAATTTCCTTTTTCCAGATGGGCACGCGTTGTTTCAATTCATCGATCATCCAGCGGCAGGCTTCCAGTGCCGCGACACGACGTTCCGCACCGGCCGCAATGAACACAATGTTATCGCCCCCTTTTACGGTACCGATGCGATGCACAATACGGGCATCCAGCAAATCAAACTTCTCAATGGCGTCGCTGCGCAATTTATTCATTTCGGATAGCGCCATGCTGCCATAAGCATCAAAGCTGATTTCAGACACATCACGTCCCTCTGAAAAATCGCGTGCGCATCCCAGAAATGTGCCGATGCCGCCCATGCGTTTTGAAGCGGATTTGAGCGCATTAATTTCTTCGTCCTGAGAAAAGTCCTCATATTGAATTCTGACTTGTGCCAGCATTTTATCCCCCTGAAAACTTGGACATAAAAACTACTTCGCTGTTATCTGCCAGCGGGAGCGCCATGTCCCGCACATGTTCACCGTTTAAGGCCACCAGACTTACAATTTCAAATGCTCTGGAATGGAACGCAGCCAGTTCATCACGTAATTCCTGCAACAGCATCCCCTGTCGATACTCTACCTGTATTGAATTGGCTCCTATGCGTTCAGCCACGGGGCCAAAAAATAACACGCGTATCATTTCAATTCCTTTGACAACAGCTCGGAGCGTTTCCATACGCCCGATTTTCCACCGCGCTTTTCTTCGAGCTGAACCGATTCAATGCGCATCCCCCGGTCAATCGCCTTGCACATATCGTATATCGTCAACAGGGCAATATTCGCCGCGCACAGCGCTTCCATTTCGACACCGGTTTGCCCCAGACAGCTGGCTGTCGCCAGCACTTTAATTCCCACGCAGCCCCACTCGTCAGTTTCAAGGATTTCGATGAATGTGACATCGACTCCGGTTAGCGAAATTGAATGGCACAGGGGAATGATGTCTGATGTGTGCTTCGCCGCCATCACCGCCGCGACATCTGCCACGGCCAGCACGTCTCCCTTGGAAATTTTTCCAGTGCGGATTCGTTCCAGTGTGGCAAGCTGCATGCGCAAAACGCCACTGGCAATAGCGATGCGCTGAGTGCCGGCCTTGGCCGATACATCTACCATGCGAGCCCGCCCTTCTGTAGAAAAGTGTGTCAACTCTTTCATTACTTAATCCGATCTCAAATTAACGACAGGTTAACCCCGATCCGGCAATACAAATCCGATTAGACAATAAAAAAGACCCGCATCCCTGCAAGCCTTGATATATATGGTGCCCCGAACACGAATCGAACGTGTGACCTACCCCTTAGGAGGGGGTTGCTCTATCCACTGAGCTACCGAGGCATATTGATAATTAAATCTTAAGAGCCTATTAATCTACCCTGCTTTCTTACTTTTAATTGCAGAATAACTTTAAAATTATATCGTGTAATGCAACAGACTGTCTCTATGCGTTTGCAATTCGATTTTATATGTTCGATTCTCCCTGACGCCTCAAGGCACTCTGACGTCGCTCTTGTTCCTGATCGGCGTCATTCATGCAGTGACGCACAAATTCAATATGACTGAGTGCTGCG
>CAIQPV010000311.1 GCA_903873725.1 uncultured Nitrosomonadales bacterium | reverse complement strand
CGCGTAGAGAGTCAGCGGGGTTTTGTCTGCTTTGCAGTTTTTTTTCTTGCTGGATTCCGGCCTGCGCCGGAATGACGGTGTCCTCATGAAATACGTCGATGAATTCCGTAATGGCGAGTTGGCAAAGAATATTGCCGCCAACATTGCACACGAGGCTGACCCACAACGTACATACCGCCTGATGGAATTCTGCGGCGGGCATACCCACGCGATTTCCCGCTATGGTCTCACCGATTTATTGCCTGCCAATGTGCGCATGATTCACGGCCCCGGCTGCCCGGTGTGTGTGCTTCCCATTGGTCGCGTGGATCAGGCAATCCGGCTGGCGCGCGAACATGGCGTGATTCTGTGTACCTATGCCGATACCATGCGCGTACCGGCTTCAGACAACCTGTCTCTGATGCGTGCCAAGGCAAACGGTGCAGATGTGCGCATGATTTATTCGACTCAGGACGCATTGAAAATTGCGCGCGAAAACCCAGAACGGGAAGTCGTGTTCCTCGCTATCGGTTTCGAAACCACCACTCCACCCACTGCGGTAGCAGTCAAGCAAGCTGTTGCCGAAGAGATAAAGAATTTCAGCATTCTGTGTGACCATGTGCTGACACCCGCCGCTATGCACGCCATTCTCACTGTGGAAGGAGGGGTGTCGCTGGACGGCTTCGTCGGCCCGGCGCATGTGTCCACCGTGATCGGCAGCAAACCGTATGAGCCTTTTTCAGATGATTATGGCAAGCCGGTGGTCATTGCCGGTTTTGAGCCGCTTGATGTGATGCAGGCCATCCTCATGCTGGTGCGACAGGTGAACGACGGACGGGCCGAAGTCGAAAACGAATTTACCCGTGCCGTGACGCGCGAGGGCAATCTCAAGGCGCAGTCACTGGTGGCGGAAGTATTCGAATTGCGCGATGTGTTTGAATGGCGCGGCTTGGGCAGTGTGCCCAACAGCGCGTTGAAGCTGCGTCCCGAATTTGCCGCATTCGATGCGGAGTTAAAATTCAAGGTCGATTATGTGGCCGTGCCGGACAACAAGGCTTGCGAATGTGCCGCGATTCTACGCGGTCAGAAACGCCCGCAGGAATGCAAAATATTCGGCACGGTGTGTACCCCGGAAAATCCGGTTGGTTCCTGTATGGTTTCGTCCGAAGGGGCGTGTGCGGCGCATTACAGCTATGGCCGATTTCGGGAGACGGCGGAATGAGTACCGTCAAACCCAACTACGCACGCTCACTCGATCTAAAAAATGGACGGGTGGATATGTCGCACGGTTCCGGTGGACGTGCTATGGCTCAGCTCATTTCTGAGTTATTCGCTGCCGCATTCGAAAATGAATATCTGGCACAGGGAAACGATGGTGCATTGCTTCCCTCAGCCAACGGTCGATTAGTGGTCGCGACTGACAGTCATGTGGTTTCGCCCTTGTTTTTCGCGGGGGGAGATATTGGTTGCTTATCTGTGCATGGTACGATCAACGATGTTGCGGTAATGGGAGCCAAACCACTCTATCTGGCGGCCTCTTTCATCCTTGAGGAAGGCTTTCCGCTGGCCGATTTGAAGCGCATTGTTGAATCCATGGCAAAGGCCTCTTGCGAAGCCGGTGTTCCCATCGTCACCGGGGATACCAAGGTGGTTGAACGCGGCAAAGGGGATGGCGTTTTCATCACGACGACGGGTATAGGCGTAGCGCGGGAAGATATCACCCTGTCCGGCGACCTCGCACAGCCGGGCGACAAAATTTTGCTGTCCGGGACGATAGGCGATCACGGCATGGCGATTCTTTCGCAACGCGAAGGACTGACATTTTCTGCGCCCATCGTTTCGGATACTGCCGCTTTGCATGGACTTATCGCCGTTATGCTGGATAGTGGTACGAAGTTGCGGGTGCTGCGCGACCCGACGCGCGGTGGACTAGCCACAACGCTCAATGAAATCGCCAAACAATCTGGCGTGGGCATGATGTTGCAAGAATCCGCAATTGCGGTGAATCAACCGGTCGAAGCGGCCTGCGAGTTTCTGGGTCTTGATCCGCTGTATGTGGCCAATGAAGGCAAGCTGATTGGGATTTGTGCGCCAGAAGATGCGCAATGTTTACTCGCGGTAATGCGCGCGCACCCGCTGGCCGGTCAGGCATCCATCATCGGCGAGGTGCTGGAAGATTCACACGGTTTTGTGCAGATGACCACCAAACTGGGTGGCCGCCGTGTGGTGGACTGGTTGGCAGGTGAGCAATTACCGAGAATTTGTTAAAGGAACACCAATGGCAATTTTACCGACCGTTCTGGTTATCGACGATGAAGTGCGCTCGCAGGAGGCCTTGCGTCGCACACTGGAAGAAGACTTTACCGTATTCACAGCCTCCGGCGCAAAAGAGGGGCGCGCGATCATGGAGCGTGAATCCGTGCAGGTAGTGCTATGCGACCAGCGTATGCCGGAATCAACCGGTGTCGAGTTTTTGAAAGAGGTTCGCGAACGCTGGCCGGATACGGTGAGAATCATTATTTCCGGCTATACTGAAGCTCAAGACATCATCGCGGGCATCAATGAGGCGGGTATCTATCAGTACGTCATGAAGCCTTGGCATCCCGAGTCGTTGCTTTTGACGGTACGTGCTGCAGCTCAGTTGTACGACCTGCAGCAACAGACACAGCACATGAATCTGGAATTGCGCACCGCCGAACCGGTACTGCGCCGGTGTGTGGAGTCCAAGCGCGAGAAACTGCGTGATTATTTTGAGTTTTCCCGCATAACCCGTGCGGCAGCCAGTCCGTTGAACACGGTGGTTGATATGGCGTCGCGTGTCGCATGCTGTGACATTGCGGTGCATATTGCCGGAGAATCGGGCACCGGCAAGGAGTTGCTCGGACGCGCTATTCATTATTCCAGTCCGCGTTCCAAACGTGCATTCGTGATTGAAAATTGCGGCGCCATGTCCGATCAGTTGCTGGAGTCGGAGTTATTTGGGCACAAACGGGGAAGTTTTACCGGAGCCTTTGAGGATCGCATCGGTTTATTCGAACAAGCCGATGGTGGCACGATTTTTCTGGACGAAATCGGCGATACGTCGCCCGCGTTTCAGGTCAAGCTGCTGCGCGTGTTGCAAGAAGGCGAGATTCGTCCGGTCGGCAGTTCTCGCTCGCGCAAGGTGGATGTGCGCGTGCTTTCCGCGACGAATCGCGATCTGGAAGAAGAAGTACAGTGCGGGCGCTTCCGCGCCGACCTCTACTATCGCCTGACCCAATTTGTCTTGCCGGTGCCCCCGCTGAGGGAGCGCAAGATGGACATTCCGCTGATTGCTTTCGATTTGCTCAACTCTGCGGCACAAAGCATGGGTAAAGATGTGGCAGGATTTTCTCCCGAGTCGCTGGATTGTCTGACGCGCTACTACTGGCCGGGCAATGTGCGCGAATTGCAAAACGAAATCATGCGTGCGTTAATGCTGAGCGAAACCCCGCATATCGGTGCGCATTTATTTTCCGCAAGAGTGCTGCGCGCTGCGCCGGAAGAGGAAGCAACGGATATGCAGGTGCTTGCCGGAATTAACGGCAGCCTCAAGGAACGCATGGAGACGCTGGAAGCACGCGTGCTGCGTGAAACGCTGATACGCCTGCGCTGGAACAAGACCCGCGCTTCAGCCGAACTCGGGCTGTCACGTGTCGGTTTACGCAGCAAATTGTCGCGCTACGGACTGGAGAAGAAAGGTGAATAACGTCACCCGTCAGGAGCCGCTCAATTTGCTTTGGCTGCAATCCGGGGGCTGTGGCGGATGCACCCTGTCGCTGCTCAACGCGGAGTGCACCAATCTGTTTGATACCTTGAAGGGATCGGGTATCCGTTTGCTATGGCATCCCTCCCTGTCGGAAGAAAGTGCCCAGGAAGCCCGTCGTATCATTGAAGATTGTGTAAACGGAGTCACCCGGCTCGACATTCTATGTCTGGAAGGCGCGGTATTGCGCGGCCCGCACGGCAGTGGCGGATTTCACCTGACAACCGGCGGTGATCCTGTGATGGCGTTAGTCGAAAAACTTGCCGGGGTTGCACGTCATACCGTGGCAGTGGGAAGCTGTGCGGCTTTTGGCGGAGTCACTTCAGCCGGTTGTAATCCGGCTGATGCGTGCGGACTGCAATTCGATAGCGATGTTCCGGGAGGTTTGCTGGGGCGCGATTACCGGGATAGCAGCGGTTTGCCCGTAATCAATATTGCCGGTTGCCCCACGCATCCGAACTGGGTGATTGAAACACTTGCGGCGCTTGCCTCAGGGATGGTGAATCTGCAAAATCTGGATGCCTTCCAGCGCCCGCGCATGTACGCCGACCATCTGGTGCACCACGGCTGCACCCGCAACGAGTTTTACGAATTCAAAGCCAGTGCGCACAAACCGTCAGACCTTGGTTGCATGATGGAAAATATGGGTTGCAAAGGGACCCAAGCCCACGCCGATTGCAACACCCGGCTGTGGAATGGCGAAGGCTCATGTGTTCGTGGCGGTTATGCATGTATTTCATGCACCGAACCCGGCTTTGAGGAACCGGGGCATCCGTTCGCCGAAACACCGAAGGTCGGCGGAATACCAATCGGTTTACCCATCGATATGCCGAAGGCATGGTTCGTGGTGCTGGCCTCGCTTTCAAAATCGGCCACCCCCAGGCGTGTCAAGGAAAATGCTGTAGCTGACCACCAGGTGGTGGTTCCCGCCGTGAAAAGGACACGCCAAAAATGAAGCGGTTAGTGGTCGGTCCATTTAATCGGGTGGAAGGCGATCTCGAAGTGGCTCTGGATGTCGCCGATGGTAAAGTGCAGTCGGCCTATGTGAATTCACCTATGTATCGGGGCTTCGAGCAAATACTCAAGGACAAGCATCCCCTCGACGCGCTGGTGTATGTGCCGCGCATTTGCGGCATCTGCTCTGTAGCCCAGTCAGCCGCATCGTCCCGGGCGCTGGCAAATGCAATGAATTTACAACCCCCTGAAAATGGCCGGCTTGCTGCCAACCTGACACTTGCCGCAGAAAATATAGCCGATCACTTAAGCCATTTTTACCTGTTTTTCATGCCTGATTTTGCGCGTGATTTCTACAAGGGCCGGGCATGGTTTCGCGATGCCCAAACACGCTTTAAATCAGTAACCGGCAGTGCCACGGCAGAAGTATTGCCCGCACGGGCGAAATTCATGCACCTGATGGGTTACCTCGCCGGGAAATGGCCCCATACCTTGTCGCTCCAGCCGGGAGGTTCTTCACGTCCGATTGAACTTACCGAACAAGTGAGGCTGTCAATATTGCTTACAGAGTTCAGGTTATTTCTGGAACGGACATTGTTTGGTGACAATCTGGAAGCCTTCGCCAGTCTGGATTCTGAATCAGCCTTGTTGGCATGGGCGGAGTCGCGCAAAACATCGGCTGACTTGCCGCGTTTTCTCGCCATTGCATACGACCTGGAATTACAAAAGTTGGGACAGGCAACCGGCCGATTCATGAGTTATGGCGCATATCATGACGGCGAAAATGACCTGTTTCCCCCGGGCTTATGGGAAAACGGCGTGCGGGGGGCACTGGACATTTCAGCAATACGCGAAGATGTGTCGCATAGCTGGATGAAGGGTGAAACCGCGCTTGCACCCGCCGTTGGTTTCACCCTGCCGCAGCCGGATAAAACAGGGGCGTATTCATGGTGCAAGGCACCCAGGCTGGATGGGCGGGTAATTGAGACTGGCGCACTGGCCAGACAGGTGGTGGCGGGGCATGCGCTGATAGATGATTTGGTAGTGCGTTACGGCGGCAACGTGGTTGCACGTGTAGTTGCGCGTTTGCTGGAAATTGCCCGCGTGCTGCCGGTAATGGAAGAATGGCTGCGGCGCATCCGCCCCGGCGAACCATTCTGTTTCGCCGCCACAGCATTGGAAGACGGGAACAGCGTCGGCTTGGTCGAAGCCGCCCGCGGCAGTTTGGGACATTGGCTGGAAGTGCGGCAGGGCAAGATACGCAACTACCAAATCATTGCACCTACTACCTGGAATTTTTCCCCGCGCGATGCAACTGGCAAACCCGGCGCTCTGGAGCAGGCACTGGTCGGCATTCAGATAGAAGAAAATAATCAAGGTGCACCGGTTTCAGTTCAGCATGTGGTGCGGTCATTTGATCCGTGCATGGTATGTACGGTGCATTAGAGGCCCCTTTAAGATGAGTAATCCGGGTACATCTCCTTTTGAACACCTCACTCAGGCAACTCCGCCCGAGGCAATGTCCGAATCCACCTGGATTGATGTGGTTCATAAAATGGATGAGGTCTATAACGAGTTGCTGCAATACGAAGTGGTGTTGGAACAAAAAAATGCCGCTCTGGAAGAATCACAACAATTCATTTTCAGCGTGCTTACCTCAATGTCGGATTTTCTTGTGGTATGTGACCGGCATGGAATGGTTGAAGAAGTGAACCAGGCACTCATCAACTTTACCGGCAAGCGCGAAGACGAACTCAAAGGAGCTGAATTTTTATCGCTATTCGCCGACTCCGGCTCCTGTGTGGCAGCGGAACGCATCATCACACGGCTGGTGGCGGAACCCGCACATGATATTGAGCTGCAATTTCGCACCCGTGACGGCAATTCCACTCCGGTAGCACTCAACTTTACCGCGCGATTGTCCGGTGTGGGCAAATTGCTGGGCGTGGTCATCACCGGCCGGCCGGTGGGCGAATTGCGCCGTGCTTACCATGCATTACGTGAGGCGCATGACGAACTCAAGCGCACACAGCAGCAATTGCTGCAGTCGGAAAAAATGGCATCCCTGGGCCGATTGGTGGCGGGTGTTGCACATGAATTAAACAACCCGATCAGTTTTGTGCTGGGCAACGTGCATGCAATGCATCGCTACACCATGCGAATCAAACAATATCTTGATGCGGTGCATGCCGGCGCCAGCCGCGAATCGTTGATAAAGCTGCGTGAAGATCTGCGCATTGACCATATCCTGAAAGACCTTGCCCCTTTGCTGGATGGCGCTACGGAAGGAGCAGAGCGAACACGCGACATTGTGGATGGTTTAAAACGATTTTCAGCGGCTGACCGTAACGAAAATGTGAAATTTAACCTTACAGAAATCATCGAACGTTCGGTGCATTGGGTTACGCGGGCGACTCCTGCAAAGTTTCATGTCAAATCCAACTTGCCGAACGATCTGCCTGTCATGGGTTCACCGGGACAGATGCAGCAAGTGATCATCAATCTGATTCAGAATGCTGCCGACGCCACGGACCATCTGCCCGAGCCGCTGCTTGAGGTATCCGCGCAAGACGGGAACGGTGAAATCATCCTGCTGTTTCGTGACAACGGCCCCGGCATTGCGGTGGAGGCACTGGATAAGATATTCGATCCTTTTTATACCACCAAACCGGTAGGCAAAGGGACTGGTCTGGGCTTGTCGATCAGTTACGGGATTGTTGAACGGCACGGCGGCAAACTTTCGGCAAGTAATCTGCAACAGGGCGGGGCAGAATTTATACTTCGATTGCCGCGAATTCTCGCTTAGTAAAGCGGAAAGTACCTTTCCGCTTTGTGTGCATCCAAGGTTGTTTTTTTAAACATTGCGTTGGCAGGCAACATTGGAACCCCTCCGTATGGCAACCCGTGGCTGTTATAAATCAATTGATTATGTGCGGGCCGGATAAGGATGCCAGTGATTTCTCAGCAGGCATGATTCTTGTTAAGCAGATATTTATAAACTTCATACCGGGGTGGGCATGGAAACATTGCACGAGAGCGTTTACCCATTGATCACACTGGCCTTTGTACTGGGACTTAAACATGGTATGGATGCCGATCATTTGGCGACAATAGACGGACTGACGCGGTTTAACTCTTCTGCGGGACGGCTACGTCTGGCGCGCCTGTGCGGTTTCCTGTTTTCGCTTGGGCATGGCGTTGTAGTATGTATTGTGGCCATTGTTGCAGGTCTGTTATTCCAGCATGCGTCCGTTCCTCCCTGGATGGACGACGTGGGTGTATGGGTATCCGCATTTTTTCTGTTACTTTTGGGCGTTCTGAATTTATATGCGGTGCTCGCTACTCCATCTCACGAAATGGTGCAGATGGCCGGCATCAAGGGACGTTGGCTGGGAAGCCTGAAAAATGCCGGTCACCCGGCGCTGATTGCGCTGGTGGGAGCTTTGTTTGCGTTATCCTTTGATACGCTCTCTCAGGCAACACTTTTTTCCGCCACTGCCACACGTTACGGAGGGGTAGTTTATGCATTGCTGCCGGCCGTTTGTTTCATGACCGGTATGATGATCACCGATGCCGCAAACGGGCTGTGGATTTCGCATCTGTTGCGGCGCGCCGATGCCAGCGCCCTGATCGCATCGCGCATTATGGGATTAACCGTGGCTTTGCTCAGCTTTACTGTTGCAGCATTAGGATTATCGCGCCAGTTCTTGCCTGAGGCCACCGCATGGCAGGAAGGGCGCGAGCTAATTATAGGTTCGTCAGTGATCGCACTGTTGGCGGCAAGCTTCTTGTTTGCCCGTTATGCACAGCGTCGTGCAGTAGAATCAGTTTGAATAAATTACCGGGTTCCTGACTGGCAATATTTCCGAATTTTCCTGCCCAGGCTAGAGGTGGCAACGGATACTGTTGACTTTGGCGCTTACAAAATACTTTTTAATTACTCCGGTACTCATCTCAACATCCCCTGTAGCCTTCCCCGTTTCATTCTTGAACACCCCAATAACCGACGCTTGCATGTTTTTTGTTCGGGTTTCACCGTTATAAATAGGAAGCCGGGCCGTCACCTCGGCGTCGAAATCACAGAATACCCTCCCTATTTTATGGGTGGCATCGTAGTTGGCAATGGTGAATGGAGCTCTGATATAACAATATACTACGCAATAGGTTTCGGGGGTTCCCTGTTCAATTACAGGGGTAGCATTGGCTGCTCCCTCACCAGTTAGCAGCAATGCCCACAATAAAACTCTTAGCATGAACATCTCATACGACCCCTTTATCAACTATTCTTTCCGGATAACCAATGACGCGACTGTCGCTTTTGGGCGCACGAACATTGCTCTGATGTCCTGGCTTTGCATTGCAGGGTTGCAGCCCTCCACCTACTTGGTACAAAACACTTCCCGCATCATTCCCACCAACTTGATGGTGCGGGAGTCTCCGATACGGTAATACACCCGGTTGGCATCCTTGCGCGTGGCCAGCACTCCCTTGTCGCGAAGGATTGCCAGGTGCTGCGAAATGTTGCTCTGTGAGGTGCCCACGTCAGCGACGATGTCTTGAACGCTAATTTCCTTTTCTCCCAGTACACAAAGTATTTTCAGCCGAAGGGGATGCGCGATAGCCTTGATTGCCAGCGAAGCCTGCAAAATATCCTCGTCTTTATCTATTAGCTTTGTCATTATTTCCTGTCACCCCTCATGTTGATCCGGCGTTTAAATATCATGAAACCATAATGCACGGGGCTTATCAGCCTTGCAATATCGTATTATCTGGTCAAATCATACGTTAGCCGCATAAATTCGGCTAAAATAACCAACCAGAGAAAAATTAGTGCCCCCTTATATTCTGATACAACTACCCTATGAAATCCACTCCTGTTTTGCTTCTCATCCTTGACGGCTTCGGTTACAGCGAAGACCCCGATTACAATGCCATTGCCATTGCGCGCAAACCGAACTGGGATCGGCTGTGGAATATCTACCCGCATACGCTGATCAATGCCTCCGAATTATTTGTCGGTTTACCCAAAGGACAAATGGGTAATTCCGAGGTTGGCCATCTCAACATCGGCGCGGGCCGGGTGATTTATCAGGAGCTCACGCGGGTGGACGTGGCAATTCAGGATGGCAGTTTCAACACCAACCCGGCATTTACCCACGCCATTGCGCAAGCCAAACAGAACGGTACCGCACTGCATATCATGGGGCTGCTATCGCCGGGCGGGGTGCATAGTCACGAGGATCATATCCATGCTCTGCTGGAACTGGCGGTACGCTCCGGTCTGCACAAGATTTTCCTGCACGCCTTTCTCGATGGGCGAGACACCCCGCCGCGCAGTGCTACGCAATCGTTACAGCGTTTGCAGGATAAATGCGCCGCGCTCGGTACCGGACTTATCGCTTCCATTGTGGGGCGTTATTATGCGATGGATCGGGACAACCGCTGGGAGCGGGTGCAACCGGCTTACGATATGCTGACTCAGGGCAAAGCTGAATTCACTGCCGCCACAGCGGTAGAAGGATTGCAGCAGGCTTATGCGCGCGACGAGAACGATGAGTTCGTAAAGTGCACCGTTATCGGCGAAGCGGTCGCCATGCAGGATGGCGACGTGGCGGTGTTCATGAATTTCCGCGCCGACCGCGCACGCGAAATGACCCGCGCCCTGACCGATCCGGCGTTCGATAAATTCACGCGTGAACGTTTTCCCAAACTGGCGGATTACGTCATGTTGAGCAGCTACGGCGACGACTTCAGCCACTTGCCTGCGGCCTTCTCGCCGTCAGCCATCCACAATGGTTTCGGCGAATATGTTTCCGGGCTGGGCCTCAAGCAATTGCGCATTGCGGAAACGGAAAAATATGCACACGTCACTTATTTTTTCAACGGCGGCACGGAACAACCCTACCCGGGTGAAGACCGTATCCTGGTGCCTTCTCCCAAAGTGGCAACTTACGACCTGCAACCGGAAATGAATGCCGTCGAGGTCACCGACAAACTCGAAGCGGCAATCCGCAGCGGAAACTATCAGGCTATTATCTGCAACTACGCCAATTGCGATATGGTTGGCCACACCGGCATTCTTGATGCTGCAGTCAAGGCTATCGAGACGCTGGATATGTGCATTGGCCGCGTGGTGACCGCGATGACTGAATGCGGCGGCGAAGTGCTGATTACGGCCGACCACGGCAATGCCGAGCAGATGATAGACCGCATAACCCACCAGCCGCACACTGCCCATACCCTGAATCCGGTGCCGTTCCTTTACATAGGACGCAAGGCAAACATGATAGACGGCGGCGCATTACGGGACGTTGCCCCCACCCTGCTCTCCATCATGGGCCTGTCACAGCCGGAAGAAATGACGGGCAAGTCTCTTATTGCTTTCTCTTGATTGCCCGAAATGTCATTCAGGGAGCCTCTTATCAGTGAGCCACCTGTCTGCAAGCTTCTGACTTTTGGTGTATTTTGAACTTCAGCCGGCCCGGTATTTATCTGTGTTTATCCGTGTTAATCCGTGGCTAATTATTCGTTGCGCATTATTGTGCCTCTGCCTGCTGGCAAATAATGCTTACGCCTCAAAGCAGGAAGAACTCGATAACCTGCGTAAGCGCATCACCGACTTGCAACAGGAACTGGAAAAAACCAGCGAGTCCAAATCCGAAGCGGCTGATGCGCTACGCGAATCCGAACGCGCCATCAGCAACAGTAATCGCAAACTGTCCGAGCTGGCGCAACAGCAACTTGAAGCGGGACAAGCCTTGGGGAAGTTGCAACTGCAAGGACGACAGTTGGAAAAAGATATACAGGACCAACAGACCCTGCTGGGAAAATTGCTCTATCAGCAATATTTGGGGGGCAAACAGGAATATCTCAAACTGCTGCTGAACAACCGTGATCCCAACCAGTTGGCGCGCGAAATGCAGTACTACGAATACATCGCGCGCAGCCGTGCGGTCTGGCTCAACATCCTGCGCTCCAATCTTGAACAACTGCATATGGTTGCCTCGCAGACCAAACAGAAAAGTGCTGAAATAGCCTCGCTGCAGGCCGAACAGAATTTGCAGAATCAGAGCCTGGAGAAAGACAAACGCATCCATCAACAAGTGCTTAAAAAAATCGCCCTGCAACTGAAACAACAACGCCGGGAAATCGGGCGTTTGCAACGCGATGAAAACCGCTTGGCACAACTGGTGGAAAAACTCTCCCGGATGTTGGCGCAACCCAAGGGAAAAGGTTTATTCAGCAACAATAATTTGCCTGACGACCGTTTTGACGGCAGTCCGTTTGAGCAGCTCAAAGGCAAATTGGCATTGCCGGTAAAGGGCGAAGTCAGCAATAGATTCGGTAACACCAGACCGGATAGCACTGTTCTGTGGAAAGGCCTGTTCCTGCGTGCCGCCGCCAACCAGCCGGTCAAGGCTGTGGCGGCGGGACGGGTGGTATTCGCCGACTGGCTGCGCGGATTCGGGAACTTATTGATACTGGATCATGGCAAAGGCTACATGAGCCTGTACGGCAACAATGAGACCCTGTACAAGCAGGTTGGTGATGTTTTGCGCGGGGGAGAAATCATCGCGGCCGTCGGCAATAGCGGCGGGAATGAAGAATCCGGTTTATACTTCGAGTTGCGCCATGAAGGACAACCCATGGATCCGATGAAGTGGATATCCCGGTGAAATGGTTCGCCCTATAATAAAGTGCGCAGAAATATACATTTGATGAGGTCTGAACATGCGTAGTCGTATTAGCAGTCGTGTCGAAAAATTTGGCTTGGTCGGGTTGGGTCTGCTCGCCGGGGTGCTGGTCAGCCTGCACTTTTCCGCCATCGCCGATAAAGACACCGAAACTACCCTGCCGGTCGAAGAGTTGCATTCCTTCTCTGAAGTGTTCGGGCGCATCAAGAGCGATTATGTGGAACCGGTCGAGGACAAAAAACTGATCACCGGCGCTATCAACGGCATGTTAAGCAGCCTCGATCCGCATTCCGCCTACTTGAATGTCGAAGACTTCAAAGAACTGCAAGTTGGCACCCAAGGCGAATTTGGCGGCTTGGGTATTGAAGTCGGCATGGAGGACGGCCTGGTAAAAGTCGTTTCACCGATTGAAGATACACCGGCATTTCAGGCAGGCATCAAGACCGGAGACCTGATTTTCAAGCTCGATGACACACTGGTAAAAGGCCTGACCCTGAACGATGCCGTCAAGCACATGCGCGGCAAACCCGGCAGCAAAATTACCCTGACCATTCTCCGCAAAAATGAAACCAAGCCTCTGGTGTTCACCTTGGCCCGTGCTGTCATCAAGGTAAAGAGCGTCAAATCGAAGCTGGTTGAACCCGGTTATGCCTTTGTCCGCATTACCCAATTCCAGGAGCATACCGGCGAGAATCTAGCCACCGCTCTGGAAACATTGTTCAAAGAGAACCAGGGAGAACTAAAAGGATTGATACTGGATCTTCGCAATAATCCGGGTGGCCTGCTCACTGCTGCTGTTGGAGTATCTGCCGCTTTTCTGCCCAAGGACGCATTGGTGGTTTATACCGAAGGGCGCACCGCAGACGCCAAAATGCGTTTGGTCGCCAATTCGGATGATTACCTGCGCGGCGACGGCAAGATTGACTACTTGAAAAATCTGCCCGCATCAATCAAGGATGTACCGATGGTCGTATTGGTAAATGGCGGTTCCGCTTCCGCCTCGGAAATTGTCTCGGGCGCTTTGCAGGACCATAAACGGGCTGTCATCATGGGTACACAGACTTTCGGCAAGGGTTCCGTACAAACCATCCTGCCGCTGGGTGGCAACACCGCAATCAAGCTTACCACCGCGCGTTATTACACTCCCGGCGGCCGCTCCATCCAGGCCAAGGGCATCGTCCCGGATATTGCAGTTGAAGATCCGTCTACCAGCGCGCAGGACAAAGCTTTCCATCTACGCGAAGCCGACCTGGAAAACCACCTGAGCAATGATCGCCAGCCGGAGGAAAAAACCGATAACTCAAAACCTGCAACCCCGGCTAAAGAAGCCCCGTCCAAGCTCAAGGAAAAGGAAGACGAGACTGAAAAGCCGGAGCCGGTTGCGTTTGGCGATAAAAATGATTACCAGTTGAGTCAGGCTTTGAATCTGTTGAAAGGGATAAATATCCTGAACAAAAAATAGACGCAGTCGCAGCACCTGAATGACCAACAACTGTTCCACTACTTTACTTCCAGCAACGACCATGCGGCCCGGTATGTTGCAAGTAATCAGTTTTACATTATGCGTCAAATGCTGGAATCTTGCGACTGAAATACTGTTCAACCCTGAATTTATGGCCATCACATGTTAGAAAAATCTGCGACGTCGAATGAACTAAGCGACATGCTGTCGGAGTGCGACCTGCTCCGCGATTTTTCCTATACTGATGTTATTTCAGTTGCTCGCTATTTCAATTTCGTCGAAATTGAAGAAAATAGCATGATTTTTGAGGAAGGCGATGCCGGGGCATTCATGTGTATCGTTAATTCCGGCAAAGTTTCCGTGCTAAAATCCAATCACGAAGGAAAGAATGTCGGCATCGCCACTTTACAGACCGGACGAACGTTCGGTGAAATGGCGGTACTGGACGGCGAAAGGCGTTCCGCCACCTGCATTGCAGCTACCGATTGCAATTTGCTGACCTTGTCGAGAGATTCTCTGGACAAAATGCTGATTGAAGTACCGGCAACTGCCGCCAAAATAGTTCGAGCTGTCGCAATTTCCCTTTCCAGAAGATTGCGGATGGCTGATGGTCAGTTGGTTGACCGCATGGACAGCAGCGACTATTGACATTACTTTCACTTGCCATTGAAATTTTGTACTCAAATGGCACCCGTATCAATTAACCTCACCAATGCCGTGGAAAAAGTACGCCTCTCCAAACTGATGTCCGAACAAGGCCTGTGTTCGCGCCGCGAAGCGGATAGTTATATCGAACGCGGCTGGGTCCTCGTAGATGGCAAGCCGGTAACCGAGTTGGGTACCAGGATTGATCCCGGACAGCGCATCACCTTGAACCGCGCCGCGCAGCACCAACAGCAGAAGCGTGTGACTATCTTGCTGAACAAGCCCATCGGCTATGTTTCCGGGCAGGCAGAAGACAATCATAAACCTGCTGTCACCCTGATCAATGCCGGATCACGATCCCCCGCAGACAAATCACCGCTGCATTTTCATCCCTTGCACCTGAATGGTATCGCCCCTGCAGGTCGCCTGGATATTGATTCGCAGGGCTTGCTGGTGCTCACTCAGGATGGCCGCATCGCCAAGCAACTGATCGGCGAAGACTCCGCCATAGACAAGGAATATCTGGTGCGCGTGCAGGGAAAAATAGTTGGCAACGGCTTGCAGATGTTGAATCTCGGCCTGAAACTGGACGGCGTGGCACTCAAGTCCGCCAAGGTAACCTGGCAAAATGACGACCAGTTGCGTTTCATCCTGCGCGAAGGCAAGAAACGTCAAATCCGCCGCATGTGCGAACTGGTGGGATTAAAAGTTACCGGACTGAAACGTGTGCGTATCGGCAAAGTCAAACTTGGCGATTTACCGACCGGGCAATGGCGTTATTTGCGTGAGGACGAAACGTTCTGACGTTTAGAGTGGTGCTACAAAGTTTATGGGGTACCCTGCCTCCGATCACGATTATCATTGCTGGTTTGCCGGCACTCCTTGTTTCCGCTTCCCGACCTTTGGTCACACAACGTTCATCCCATTTCACGCATGAGCGCCTTGGAGAATGACTTCCACGCCGCACCCCCGTGCGTATGAACTCCTTCATCTGCACTATTTGTCATGATTTGCATCATCAAAGCCGCCAAACCAAACAATTCAATTTTTGCCTTGAGTTGGTAGTCGTCATGGTGTTGACGGAATTGCGCCAGAGCCTCTTTGGAATGATACAGCGCTTCATTGGCCAAAGCTTGCACCTGTGCTTCATCATCCCAGTTAATTCCAAGCGCTATACCATAGCGCTCTATTTGAGTCTCAATTTCAGCAGCGCCCTGAGAATCATGCAATAAATTATATCCGTTCATTTTAGACCTTTCGAATTAATCTGATAGTTGCAAAGCATGAATTATCTCCAACTGATTTGCATTTCGAGCAAATGTCAGACACTCAACACTCAGATTTCGTTCACTCCTGCCACACGGGAAGATATGTAGTCAATGCCTGCAACAACTTGCGCACCGGCGTGGGAATGGCGGAGTGCAAGGCAACATCCACGTCCATCCACACCTTGCCTGACTCCTGCATTTGGCTTGGCTTGTGTGTGATCTGCACTAGCAGCGGCGAAATGTGCAATTTGAAATGGGTAAAGGTGTGCACAAATACCGGCAATGCTACAGTTCCCGCCACATCAATACCGAACTGCTGCGCGCAGTAAGTGGCAACATCCTGCCCTTTGTCCAATTGCGGCAAGCACCACAAGCCACCCCAGATGCCGCTGCCGGGACGTTTCTCCAGCAGGATGTCCGAGCCGTTGAGCAGCAGCAGAAAAATACTGTGTCTTTCCGGCAGCATCTTGCGCGGACGGGGGGTAGGCAGTCGTGCGGTCAATCCGCGCACGTGTGCCGCACAATCTGCATCCAATGGGCAAACTTCACATCGCGGCTTGCCCCGAGTACATAATTGCGCACCCAAATCCATCAAGCCCTGCGTATAAACGGCAATGCCACGCGGCGGCAACAATGCTTCGGCCTGCTGCCAGAGTTGCGTCTCGACTTTTTTCCCGCCGGAGTATCCTTCGATTGCGTAATAACGTGCCAGTACCCGCTTGACATTGCCATCGAGAATCGCGCGCCGCTCATGAAATGCGAGTGTGCTGATGGCTGCGGCAGTGGAACGCCCTATGCCCGGCAGTGCGCAGATGTCTTCGAAATGACGAGGAAATTTTCCTTCATGCTGCTGCATGATAAGTTGCGCGGCACGAAACAAATTGCGCGCACGGGAGTAGTATCCCAGCCCGCTCCAGTGTGCCAGTACATCATCCTCGCTTGCCGCTGCCAGAGTTGCAACATCCGGAAACCGGGCGATGAATCGCTGGTAATAGGGGATAACTGTGGCGACCTGCGTCTGTTGCAGCATGATCTCGGACAGCCACACACGGTAAGCGTCCGCACCCTGCCACGGCAAGTCATGGCGACCATGCCGGCGTTGCCAGTTGATGATGCGCGTGGAAAAAGTAATCACCAAAATCGGGTATAACTTATTGAAATGGAATGACGTGGTTGAATTTGAACACTCTTCATGCCGCTGCACGTTGAAAACGAAAGTTAAGATTATAGAACAGACATCGAGCGGATGAAGACCGGAAATATCCATGCTATCCTTGCGGGTGTAACGGAGTGTTGCCAGTTTCCTTGCGGTTGCCAACAACCCGGTTTCTGCCGCTCAGGGTTCAACAAATTGGTTTCACTGAGTGTCAGGGTTTCCTGCATCACACCAGACTGGGAGAACAGAATGATTGCAAGCACACAGATGATTGAGGATTGTGCGGAGTCCCTGTTAATTGCAGAAAGAACCCGGATATCGATATCGCGCCTGTCCGATACGATCGGCGACCTCGATGTAGCCGGAGCTTACGCGATTCAAGCTCACAAACTGTCACTCCGTGGTTCTCGCCCCGTCGGGTACAAGCTGGGTTACACAAGTGCGGCGATGCGGGCCCAAATGAATATCAGCCACCCGAACTATGGCGTACTTACCGAGGACCTTCGGGTCGACGAAGACTCCGGATGCGTTCAAATACAGGAATTGATTCATCCATTGATCGAACCTGAAATCGCGCTGCTGATCGGCAAGGACATTGCCGGAGACGGACACACGCGCAACAGAATGTATCAATGCGTGGATGCCGTTCTTCCCGCACTGGAGATAGTGGATACCCGCTATCATGACTACAACTTCAAGGCGGTAGACAACATCAGTGACAACAGCTCCAGTGCCCGGTTTCTTACCGGTTCTCCACACAGCCTCGCTTCAATCAAGGATCTGCGTTTGCTCGGTGCATTGCTTTGGTCGGAGGGAATATCTCTCGACCAGGGTATTGGTGCAAATGCGCTGGGCGATCCGCTTTTGGCGCTGGCTTGGCTGGCTAATTTTCTGGCAGTCTCCGGCAAGATCATCCCTGCCGGATCGATCATCCTTACAGGAGGACTGACGCGCGCCCATGCAGCAAGGGCGGGCCAGAGTTTTGTCGCCGAATTCGCCGAACTCGGTACGGTAAAAGTCCACTTCCTGTAAATGGGAGTAACTTAATGGCTGACCGCCTCAGTTCAAATTACCGGAAGCATCTATGCGCAAACAGCCTTTGGTAGGTGCCTCAAAAAACTTTCGCATATTGCGATTTCTGCGTTTTTAGCGACATGGATCGAAAGTTGACTGCCGTGACCACCATACGTTTGAAAACCTGAATTCCTGTCACCACAAAACATCGGCTTTACTTCCAATGAAGCGGTTAATATACTGAACCATATAAAACTACCAAATATGCCCATGCCACAACTACCTTCTATTGCCCCTGCCGAATTTGTCGCCTGGTTCCGTTCGGTCGCACCGTATATCAACGCGTTTCGCGGGTGTACTTTCGTGGTGGCTTTCGGCGGTGAGGTGGTGGCGGATGGCAAATTCGTCGAGCTGACGCACGATCTGAACTTGCTCGCCAGTCTGGGTGTGCGGCTGGTGCTGGTGCATGGCGCACGTCCGCAAATCGAGCAGCATTTGTCGCGCAATCACATCGAGGGCCGCTATCACCAGAACATCCGCCTGACCGACGAGGAAACTTTGCAATGCGTGAAGGAGTCCATCGGTCGGGTGCGCCTTGAGATCGAGGCATTGTTGTCCATGGGGCTGGCGAATTCACCAATGGCCAACGCCGACATCCGCGTGGCGGGTGGCAACTTCATCACCGCCCAGCCGATAGGAGTGATTAACGGCGTGGATCTGTTGCACACCGGCAAAGTGCGAAAGGTGGATGTGTCGGCCATCAGGGATCGACTCGCCTTTAATGAGGTGGTGCTGCTGTCGTCCATGGGTTATTCACCCACCGGGGAGGTATTCAATCTCACTCTGGAAGACGTGGCGACAGAGACCGCTATCGCGCTGGATGCGGACAAACTGATTTTCCTGATGGAACACGACGGAGTGCATGACAGAAGGGGTAAACTGCTACGGGAACTGACGGTGGCCGATGCCGGCAAGCTTCTTGCCGGCAAACGCACGCTGCCGGACGATGTGAGCATGTTCCTTCCTTGCGCGGTTCACGCCTGCGAGGAGGGTGTGGCGCGCTCACACCTGATCAGTCGCCATGTGGACGGCGCAATATTGCAGGAACTGTTTTCCGACACCGGCATCGGTACAATGCTGGTTGAGAGCACACTCAACACCCTTCGCCACGCAACTATCAATGATGTCGGCGGCATCCTGAAATTATTGCAGCCGCTGGAAGAAGAAGGAATATTGGTGCGGCGCAACCGCGAATTGCTGGAACGCGAAATAGATCGCTTTGTGGTGCTGGAGCATGACCACCGCATTATCGGATGCGCCGCGCTGTACCCGTTCGCCGACGAGAAAGCTGCCGAACTGGCTTGCCTGGCAGTACAGTCCGACAACCGCCGGCACAATTACGGCGAAGCCCTGCTCAAACACATTGCGGCACAGGCCCAGGCGCTTGGCCTGCGCAAGTTATTCGTGCTCACCACACGTACCGCTCACTGGTTTATCGAACGCGGTTTCGAGGAAGTCGATATCGGGCAATTGCCTGCGCAGAAGAAATCTTTATACAACTACCAGCGAAAATCGAAGGTGTTTGTAAAGGCTTTGTAATAACCAAATTTAAACTGGATACTGGAGAAATAATCATGGCAAGAATGGTGAACTGCGTAAAACTGGGGCGTGAAGCGGAAGGTCTGGATCGTTTGCCCTACCCCGGCCCCTTGGGCCAGCGTATTTTTGAAAATGTGTCCAAGGAAGCATGGCAGGGCTGGATCCGTTTCCAGACCATGCTGGTAAACGAAAACCGCCTTAACCTTGCCGATGCCCAGGCACGCAAATATCTGGCAGGACAGATGGAAAATTACTTTTTTGGTGACGGAACGCAGATGCCTGCGGGCTACGTGCAACAAAAATAATCAGGGCATTGCACAGTGGCCAATAAATTCCCCTCACAGCATTTCCTCAACCGTGAACTATGTCAACTGGAATTTAACCGGCGCGTACTGGCGCAGGCCGAAGATACCAGCGTCCCCCTTTTGGAGCGGCTGAAATACTTGTGTATCGTCAGCAGCAATCTGGATGAATTTTTCGAGATCCGCGTCGCCGGGTTGAAGGAGCAGATCAACCTTGCCGGGGTTCCCGCCGGGGCGGACGGCATGGATGCGCGGCAGACCCTGAAGCTGGTACGCGAACAGGCACACCAGATTATCACTCGGCAATATCAGGTACTCAACGACGACATCTTTCCCGCGCTGGAAAAAGAAGGTATCCGCTTTTTGCGCCGTACCCACTGGAACGATGCGCAGCGAGCCTGGGTGAAAGAATTTTTCTTCAATGAAGTCATGCCGGTGCTGACCCCGATCGGACTTGATCCCTCCCATCCCTTCCCGCGTGTGCTCAACAAGAGTTTGAACTTCGCGGTGGATTTGCAAGGCAAGGATGCCTTCGGGCGAAATTCCACCAAGGCCATCGTGCAGGCACCGCGCGTGTTGCCGCGCACTATCCCGCTACCGCCGGAAATCAGCAGTTGCGCGCACGGCTTTGTGTTCCTCTCTTCCATCCTGCACGCCCATGTAGGCGAATTGTTCGGCGGCATGGAAGTGCTGAGCTGCCACCAGTTCCGCGTCACGCGTAACAGCAATCTGTTCGTTGATGACGAAGAAGTTAAAAATCTGCGCACCAGTCTGCAAGGCGAATTGCCTCAGCGCCATTTCGGCAATGCGGTGCGGCTGGAAGTTACCGACAACTGCGCACCACAAGTGGCGGAGTATCTGTTGCAACAATTCGATTTGGGGCCGGACGACTTGTACCGCGTGGATGGTCCGGTCAACCTGGTGCGATTGATGGGCATTCCCGGCCAGGTAGCGCGCGACGACCTGAAGTTTCCCGAGTTCGCACCCGGCGTACCCGGCGTGCTGCAAAAGAAGGGTGCGGATATGTTCAAGGTCATCCGCAAAGGCGATGTGTTGCTGCACCATCCCTTCCAGTCGTTCAAACCGGTTATCGATTTCATCAATCAGGCGTCTACCGATCCAAAAGTGGTTGCGATCAAACAGACTGTATACCGTACCGGCGTGGACTCCGAGCTGATGGAAGCTTTGATCAAGGCCACCCGGCTGGGCAAGGAAGTCACGGTAGTGGTGGAACTGCTCGCGCGGTTTGACGAGGAAGCCAATATCAATTGGGCCAGCAGGCTTGAAGAGGTCGGCGCGCATGTGGTTTATGGCGTGGTCGGCCACAAGACCCACGCCAAGATGCTGATGGTGGTGCGGCGGGAGGACGGCAAGCTGCGCCGCTATGTTCATCTCGGCACCGGCAACTACCATCCGCGCACTGCACGGCTTTACACCGACTTTGGCCTGTTTACAGCCAACGAGGAAATCTGCGCCGACGTGAACGAAGTATTCGGCCAACTTACGAGCCTGGGCAAGGCAGGCAAGCTTAGCCACCTGTGGCAATCGCCATTCTCGATGCACAGCCAGGTGCTAAGCTTTATCCGTAACGAAACCAAAATCGCCCGGAGCGGCATGCCCGCGCACATTATCGCCAAGATGAACTCCCTGCTGGAGCCGGAAACCATCATGACGCTGTATGAAGCTTCCCAGGCCGGAGTGAAGGTTGATCTCATCGTCCGCGGAGTATGCGCACTGCGTCCCGGTGTGCCCGGGTTGTCCGATAACATTCACGTGTACTCGGTAATCGGCCGTTTTCTGGAACATACGCGCATCTTCTACTTCCGCAACAACCTTGCGCACAATGTATACCTCTCAAGCGCCGACTGGATGGATCGGAACTTCTTTCGCCGCATCGAAGTGTGCTTCCCGGTACTCGACAAAAAACTTAAGAAACGAGTTATTGAAGAAGGACTGAAGATATACATGCTGGACAACTGCCAGGCGTGGAACATGGATGCGGATGGTCATTACAGCCGTAAGGTTCCCCGCCGGGCTTTAGCCAGGAACGCACAGACCATGCTGTTACAGGAACTTGCCGGGTTGTCGTTGGCGCAAGGCTGACGGCCATGCCGCCGAAACCTCCCGGCAAGCGAAATATCTTTGCTCGGTACAACCTGCGAACTGAACTGTAATATTCCGGCGTGGAAGGGAAAAACATGGAATTGATATTGTGGCGTCATGCCGAAGCAGAAGATGGTTTCCCCGACATGGCACGGCGGCTTACCGCAAAAGGTGAAAAACAGGCTGAAAAGATGGCAGTTTTTCTGCGCAGTCATTTACCTCAAAATATACGAATTCTGGTCAGCCCCGCCAAGCGCGCCCAACAAACTGCGCAGGCGCTCACCAAAAATTTTACCACTGAACCCGCCATTGCGCCGGAAGCCTCGCCAAAAGTTATACTGGAAAAGTCCGGCTGGTACGGAGGCGAGGGTTGTGTATTAGTAGTGGGCCATCAACCCGCGTTGGGGGAAGTGGCTGCTTTGCTGTTGACCGGCAAACCGGAATACTGGAGCATAAAAAAGGGAGCCATCTGGTGGTTCGTCCGGCGCGGGGACGAAAAAAATTCCGATATTGCCCTGCGCCTCGTCATCACTCCTGATTTGCTTTAGAATTCTATTTCCTCAGAGTCATGTGAAATACATCCCAAAATGCAGCAGGTATAACGAGTTTTAATAATGTTGGGCGACAAATTTGTCATGCCCGTTAGGAGGTTGTCATGTTTGAATCAGCAGAACTCGGTCATAAGATCAACAAAGCCACTTACGATGCCGAGGTGCCAAAACTGCGTGAAGCGTTACTTGATGCGCAGTTCGATTTGGCGCAAAAAGCCAAATTTCCGGTCATCATTTTGATCGGCGGGGTTGATGGGGCAGGGCGCGGTGAAACCGTCAACCTGCTCAACGAGTGGATGGATCCCCGGTATGTCCAGACCCACGGCATGGGCGAGCCATCGGATGAGGAACTGGATCGCCCGATGATGTGGCGCTTCTGGCGCGCCTTGCCGCCCAAGGGCAAGATTGGGGTATTTCTCGGCTCCTGGTATACCTGGCCCATACTCAACCGGGTGCATGGTTTGACCAAAGTCGCCGAACTCGACCAAAGCCTGGAGCGTGCCAAACGTCTGGAAAAAATGCTGACCGATGAAGGTGCGCTGATCATTAAATTCTGGCTGCATTTGTCCAAGGAAAAGCAGGAGGCTCGCCTCAAACTGCTGGAAAAAAATCCCAAGACCCGCTGGCGTGTAACCAAACGGGACTGGGAACATTACAAACTCTATAGCAAGTTCCTCACCGTCCATGAAAGCGTTATCCGTCATACCAGCACAGCCGAGGCTCCATGGATCATAGTAGAGGGAGCTGAAGCGCGCTACCGCAGTTTGACTGTCGGCAAAGTTATTCTCGAAGCTATCCGCAAACGTCTGGGCGAAGAAAACAACAAGAAGAAAGCCACAGAAACCCAGGCACCGTCTTTGCTGCCCTCCATTGACAATATGCATATCCTGAAAGCTCTCGATCTTGGCCAGAAGGTTGAGAAAAAGAAGTTTCAGGAAGAACTGGAAAAATATCAGGG
>CAIQPV010000310.1 GCA_903873725.1 uncultured Nitrosomonadales bacterium | reverse complement strand
TCATAAATAAATCAAACACGAACAGTCCGGTTATGTATAAGTTGTGCGGAGTTTTGGCTTGTTTGATTTCTGCCTCGGAGGCATTGAGTTGCATGTTCACTCCCAGCATTATATTAAACGCATTTATTGGTACATAAAACGACATTATCGGGGAAGCACTGAAGTGCTATATTCCTTATAAAACCTGTACCTGTATCAATTCTTTCCCCTTTGGATCAGTTACATGAACCGCACAGGCAATGCACGGATCAAAGCTGTGGATGGTGCGCAGAATTTCGATGGGTTGTTTTACGTCATACAGTTGGTGACCTGTCAGGGCTGCTTCATACGGCCCCTGATTCCCCTGTGCATCGCGTGGGCCGGCGTTCCAGGTGCTGGGCACGATAGCCTGATAGTTGGCGATCTTCTGATCTTCAATGACGATCCAATGCGAAAGCCCGCCTCGCGGAGCTTCCATGACTCCAACCCCTTGAGCATGATTCGGCCAAGTCGAAGGATCCCACATTGATTCGTTGAAGGTCTTGATGTCGCCCGCCTTGATATTGGCAACCAGTTGGTCATACCAGCCCTGCATTGCGTCGGCAATGATCTTGGTTTCAAGCGTGCGTGCGGCGGTACGCCCCATGGTCGAATACAGCGCCTGCACAGGCAGGTCGAGTTTTTTCAGGGTCGTGCCGACCAGTTCTCTGGTCTGTTCATGTCCTGCCGCATACATCATCAGCACGCGCGCCAGCGGGCCGACTTCGACAGCCTTGCCCTTCCAGCGCGGCGACTTCATCCAGGAATAATCCTTGTCCAAATCCAGTTGCTGATAAGGGGGCTTCGGACCGGTGTAGTCGAGCTTGGTCTCGCCCTTGTAGGGATGCAGGCCCTGTTCCTTACCCACGGAATATTCGTACCAGGCGTGGCTGACAAATTCCTGAATCTCGCCTTCTGCATTGAGGTCGATGGGATGTATCTTGCTCAGCTCGCGATCCAGTATCACACCGGAAGGAATCATATAAGAGGACGGTTCGGACATGCCCTTGGCAGGAAAATCGCCAAGGGTTAAAAAGTTTCCAACGCCTTCGCCCTGTTTAAACCAGTCTTTGTAAAATCCGGCAATAGCCAGCGTATCGGGCACGTAAACCTGATCAACGAACTCGCGCATCTGGTTGATTGCGTTCTGCACCGTTTGCAATCCGACCTCATTCAGCGCAGTACCGGAATTACCACCCTGGAAATGTGACCCGATCCCCTCTCCGGCATGGTTAGGATTAATGCTGATGGCGCACGGCACACCGCCCACCAGAAACATCGGGTGTGGATTCTTTCCGCCGAACACGGCATGCAATTTCACCACATTGCGTTGCCAGACCAGCGCATCCAGATAATGTGCGACAGCCATGAGATTGGCTTCGGGCGGCAGCTTGTAGGCGGGATGTCCCCAATAACCGTTGGCAAAGATTCCCAGTTGTCCGGCCTCGACAAAACCTTTCAGTTTCTTCTGTACATCGCTGAAATAACCTGGAGACGATTTGGCATAACCGGACAAACTCTGTGCCAGCGTCGAAGTGGCTTTGGGGTCGGCCTTCAATGCCGAAACCACATCCACCCAGTCCAGCGCATGCAGGTGGTAGAAATGCATCACATGATCGTGTATATATTGCGCGCCGATCATCATGTTGCGGATGAGTTGCGCATTGCGTGGAATTTCAATTTTCAGTGCATTTTCGACAGCCCGTACCGAAGCAAGACCATGCACCAGCGTGCAAACGCCGCAGATACGTTGCGCAAAAGCCCATGCTTCGCGTGGATCGCGGCCGCGCAAGATGATCTCGATTCCACGCACCATGGTACCGGCGGAGGAGGCACGGGTGATGCGGCCTTCAGCATCGGTTTCCGCCTCGATACGCAAATGCCCTTCGATGCGGGTCACCGGATCGACGATAACGCGTCTATTATCCGGCTGGTTCATGGTGCGTTGTCCTCAACAAGATACTCGGCCAGCAGCTCGGTCAAACCGATCACTTCAATATTCATATGGTAATGCTCCAGACCTTCTTCCATCACGATGCGGCAGTTGGCGCAGGCGGTGATCAACGTCTGCACGCCGGTCGCTTCGATCTGCGTTATCTTGTGCTTGAAAACTTGCAGGCGTAACGGTTCTGCGCGCGAGTTAGCCGAAACGCCGCCACCACCACCGCAACACCAGTTCATCACGCCCGCATCGGGCATCTCGCGGAAATCTGCGGCGACCTCGGACAGCAATCGCCTTGGCTGTTCCACCACACCACCGCGCCGGGCAATTTGGCAGGGGTCGTGATAGGTCAGCGGACGTTTATCTTTGCCCTTGGTTTTGAGTTTGCCTGCCTTGTGCAGTTCATCCAGAACTTCAAGGATATGCTTTACTTCAAAGCCGAAAGGTTTGCCCATCAGGTTCGGCCCTTCCCACCTCAGGGCGGTGAAAGCATGACCGCATTCAGGGCTGATCACGCATTTGACCTTCAAGCGTTCGGCTGCCACCACGATGCGGCTGACGATCTCGCGCGCCAGATCGGAGGCGCCGATCTGAATCCCGCTGTTGGTCGCCTCAAACGCATCGGATGCCAGCGTCCAGGTCACCCCGGCTTGTTTGAAGATACGACTCAGTGCTGACAGGTATTCCGGAAAGTTGATGATTTCCATCGAAGACATCAATACCAGATAATCCGCACCTGCACGCTCTACGGGCACTTCAATGCCAGTCTCGGCCTGCACATGTTTGATTTGTGCAAGCACCGCCGGCCACTTGATACCCATGGGGCTGCCGATGGTTATGGAGCGCGTTGTCGCTCCGATCAAGTCTTCAGGCGCATGACCCGACGACGACATGCCTTCGCGCAACTTGCGGATCATGTAGGTCAGGTCGTTGCCCACCGGACAAACCATGGCGCAACGGCCACACAACGTGCAACTGTCATAAACCAGCGGTTCCCATTCCGTCAATTCAGCATCCGTTAGCGGTTTGGACAAACCGAGTAGTTTGCCCAATTTGCCTAACAAGGTATATTCCTCCCGCCAGACGCGTCGCAACGGTTCCAGTTTGTGGATCGGCGTGAACTGTGCATCGCCGGTTTCGGTGTAAAACAGGCACGCTTCGGCACACAGTCCGCAATGCACACAACTTGAAAAAAAACTGGCAATGGGTGCATCAATGACCTCTTTGAAGGAGTTCAAGCCTTTTGCAAGTGTCGCGCTCATGACTCGGCCTCCTTTCGTCCGGCAGTGTGCCACGATTTCTGGTGTCGGCCTCCGGCATCAGTCGCGGACGCTCCCATCCCCACTTTGTGGGGCCCCTGCTCGCTGCTCATGACGCCACCCCCTTACGTCCGAAAATGTCGCCGTTGTACCAGCGAGAAATGAACACCGAGAACGTGTGGAACAGCTTGGTGAACGGCAGCAACACCAGCAACAAATCTACCGAGAATATGTGCAGTGCCAACATCAGGGTATATTCAATAAACAGGTGGTGATAGGCCATATAGCCGGTCAGCAGGGGAAGCAACGTTGCCGTCCATGCAAGATAATCGCACAGGCCTGACAATAAGCGTTTCACCGGATTGTTGAGCCGATGCGCCAGCAATACACCCAAAGCTATGATCGAAGCTACCACTGAGGCATCGACCAGAGGCGAGGGTAAACTTGGCCAGCCAAGTCGGGTCATGCTACGAATGAGTTCAATGTGCGGCGCAAAAAATAAAATTGCTGTCAACAGCCCAAGGTGAAATACGTAACCTCCGATATAAGTGACTGGCTCGCGTTTCAACATACCTTGCGGCGGTAGCGAGCGCGAGAAAATGGTGTGCCAGCCGCTACCGGGAGAATTGATGCGCGGCTTTGCCAGATCGGTTTTGCGACCGAGCCCGAAGATTTCGAACAGGCGCAGTACTATACCGGCCACACACAGCATCAGCGCCCAATTTAATGCGCTGCCGCGTGCGAAAGTAAGGAGGTGGAGATGATTCATTTATCCTCCCGTATCAGTTCCTGCACCGTCACTTTTTCGTGCGCTGCTTTTGCCGCAGCCTTGGTCGAACGATTATGCCAGGTGATGGCTGCACCCGCAGCAGTACCGACTGCCGCCGCTGTACCCAGCATTGAAGCTGTCGCTGATATCGGCATCGACAGGGCTTCGTAAAGTGGCCCGGCATCCCAGAAATTCGGCTCGGAACAACCGATACAGCCGTGACCGGATTGAATGGGAAAACTGGTTCCATCGTTCCATTTTGTCGTGGCGCAGACGTTGTACGTCACCGGCCCCTTGCAGCCGAGCTTGAACAAACACCAGCCCTGCCGTGCCGCATCATCGTCGAAGGTCTGTGCGAACTTGCCCTGATCATAGAATGGCCGGCGATAACAATGGTCATGGATTGTCTCTCCATAAAATGACTTGGGGCGACCCAAGCTATCCAATTCGGGAATGCTGCCGAAAGTCAGAAAGTGTGCCAGCACCCCGGTCATCACCACCGGGATCGGCGGACAGCCGGGGACGTTGATGATGGGTTTGTCTTTGATGATGTCACTTACCGCAACCGCACCCGTCGGGTTAGGGTCCGCCTTGGGAATACCGCCGAAGGTCGCGCAGGTACCCACAGCAACGATGGCCGCAGCACCCTTGGCAGCTTCCATCAGCATGTCGTAGTTGCTGATGCCGGCGATGGTGGAGAAACCGGGATTGCCCATTGGGATAGCGCCATCAACGATCAACAGATATTTGCCGAAATTGTCCTTCATCGCCAGCTCGCGGGCATGTTCGGCGGCCTCTCCCGAAGCAGCTTGCAGGGTATGGTGGTAATCGAGGGAGATCAGGTCAAAGATCAAATTTTCCAGCGTCGGCGTATGCGAGCGCGTGATGGATTCGGTACATCCGGTGCATTCCTGAAATGACAGCCAGATCACCGATTGTCGCCGCGCTTTGGAGATGGCCTCTGCCATCGCTACGGTCATCGTTGGCGGCAATGCCAGCAGAGCAGTCAGAGCGGTACAAAACTGAAGGAATTCGCGGCGACAAATGCCACGTTGCGCCAGACCTTCGCCAACGGTTCCGGGCAATATATCTGGCTTCTCTGCTAGCTTCATTTTTACTCCCTGCGGGAGGTAATAACCTTTTTGTTTGTAAGTATACTGCGCGTTCGATTTAGGCAAGTCAATTAACTTTTAGGGAATCACCGAATCCGCCTGCCTGGCAAAGCAGTCAATGATTTCAACCGCAATGGAACAGATTTCCGGCATTGCTGTGGCAACCACAGGTGTCAGCATTTCTCCCCAATCAACCAAAGCAGGCTGGATGCCTATCAGAGCACGTCTTTTCGGCAAATGTCCGGTGAGGCGCGAAATGTTCATCAGGTCGATCAATCCCACTTCATGAACAGTACTCTTGCGATTTTCACCTAGAAAACGATCCATCTCTTCACCAATGAAGCTCTGCACCGTCCCCGGCGAAGCGCCCAGTTCGGCTGCATCAATCACCAGCAAAGCGGTACATTCACTAATCGCCACTGCCAGCGTAAAAGACAATGTACCGCCATCAAGGAATTCGATATCTTTGCGTGTGCCGAATCGTGTTTCCAGGTCGCGCACTGCAACGATGCCAACGCCTTCATCAGAGAGCAGAGTATTTCCAATGCCCAGTACGAGTATCTTCATCGGTTACTTATGTCTCAGCAAGCTTTGCTACGTTTTCTAACCGGGGTTGGGAAAGTGATTGAGCTGCAACACATTTGGATTGAGGTCACTTTTGACAAGGTTTACAGAATTGCTCCTGTAAAGTTGAGATAACTGCGATGGACTCTGGACTAGCCAAACTATAGAAGATGTGTTTGCCCTCTCGGCGTGTGGTGACCAAACCCTCTTCGCGCAGAATACTCAGTTGTTGGGATAGCGTGGGCTGGCAAATATCGAGAGATTCCTCCAATTCTCTGACACAGCTTTCACCTTCAGACAGGCGGCATAAGAGCAGCAGCCGATCAGGATTCGCCAAGACTTTAAGAAGTCCGCAAGCACGGTCGACCGATGCGGATAGGGTACTAAAATCGATTGGTTTGATTGTAGTTTTCACTTGATAGACCCCGCGATTGGAATTAATACTTGACAGTATACCATATAACAATAT
>CAIQPV010000309.1 GCA_903873725.1 uncultured Nitrosomonadales bacterium | reverse complement strand
GCATAGGACTGGAACATCATGTTGATTGGCCGCTCGTACGGAGGCATCTTCGCAATGTCGGCCCCATCGAGAAAAATATTGCCTGAGGTAGGCATTTCAAATCCCGCCAGCATGCGCAGAAGGGTGGATTTTCCACAACCCGAAGATCCCAGTAGCGCAAAAATTTCGCCCTTTGTTATATCGATAGAAACATTGTCGACGGCTGCGACTTCGTCGAAATGTTTGCTCAACCGGTCAATTCTAAGGAAACTCGAATCTTCTACACGACTTTTGGAACCCGAAATAGTATCTGCCATGCCCAGCACTCCCTTTACCCGAGTTGTTATTGGGAGTGGCCGCAGCCACTCCCGCTTTTGTTCTGACTATCAGAGGCCGGTTTTAAACGTCGTGTAGAGACGCGTGCGCAGGCGGCGGATGTCGCTCGGCACCATATCAGGTGGAACCATCCGTGCCAGATCTTCCGGTTTCATGAATACCGTCTTATCAGCCAGCACTTCGGGCTTGATAAATTTAGCTGCGCTGGGTACCGGATTGGAGTAGAACACTTTGTTTACCAAGCCGGCGTTAACATCAGGACGATAAATATAGCTCATCCATTTGTAAGCGTTTTCCACATGAGGTGCATCGACAGGAATAGCCATCGTGTCAAAGAACAATATGGCACCTGTCTTGGGCAGAAGCACCTGGATGTTGACACCGTTCTTGGCTTCTTTTGCGCGCGCTTTTGAGATGCTCATGTCGCCATTCCAGCCGAGAGAAAGGCATAGTGATCCGCTGGCCAGATCATTGATATAACCGGATGATGAAAACAGGGTGACATAAGGACGGATCGATTCAAGAAGCTTGGCAGCTTCCTTGTAATCTGCGGGACTGCGGCTGTAGGGCGGTTTGCCCAGATAGCGCAGTGCGGCAGGAAATATTTCGTCGCCCGAGTCCAGCATTGACACGCCGCATGACTTCGCCTTGCTGATGTATTCCGGCTTGAAGATCAGATCCCAGGCATTGTCCGGCATGGGCAGATTGCCCAACGCGGCCTTCAGCTTGTCGGCGTTAATGCCGACGGTCGTAATCCCCCACATCCAGGGTACGATGTACTGGTTGCCCGGATCCATGGTTGCCAGGTTTTTCATTACGAACGGATCGAGGTTGCCGTAGGTGGTGATTTTGCTTTTGTCCAGTTTGGTCAAGAGACCGCCTTCGCCCTGAATTTTGGCCCAATTCGAGGAAGGTACGACAATGTCGTAACCGGTTTTTCCGGCTACCATCTTGGCGTGCAGGGTTTCGTTACTGTCGAAGGTATCGTAGCGAACCTTGATGCCGGTTTCCTTCTCGAAATTTGCTATTGTGTCGTCGCCGATGTAATCCGACCAGTTGTAGATATTGAGTACATTTTCTTCGCTTGCTACAGACTGACCCGGCATACCAAGTGCCAACAAAGCCGTTGACAGCATGGCGCCAAGCAGTCCCACTCGTTTCTTCAGATTACTACCGAACATAATATTCTCCTTTGTTACATCGGTTAATAAAGCCCGACACCGCAAGCACGAGGCTCATCAGGCGGCAGACGTGACTTGGAAGCCGATTGCGGCGCCATTACAGCCCTGATGGCGCAATCACAATAGTTGATTCACTCCGGTTTTTCACAGCCCACGAGAAAGCAAGTAAGACGCCATCTCCCCTATACATCCAAGCACAGGTAACAATTATACTTACCCAATGAATCAAAAAATTCAAGGAAAATCTAAGTAAAATATTGAGAACAAAAACAACACTATGTTTTATATTGATTATTTTATTATTATTGTTATTTTTTATTTTATTTTCCACCTAAATTGGCAATCTAACAAGAGCCATTTAGATAATTTTGATGGTGCCATATCATTCAGTCAATACAATGTCAAAGTGACTGATTCCGCCCCTGCAATATGACTACAACTTCCAGGCGCACAACCACGGTGCGTGTGCCAACGACTCTGCACCAAACAATATATGCCACGATGCGATGACCTCATGAAAACTTGTTTAAGGGCAAATATCAATTAAAGACAAAGCTCCGCATTGGTACTTTAAATATTTGGGCATTGAGTGAGCCAGTTCATTCCACCCGTTCCTCTTGCTCAAGGATATAATGTTAATCTTGGCAAGGTAGTTGCGCCATCCATAAACTACAAACTACATCTCATACATCTTTCAGAAAAATAACTATTGCCATTAAGGGAATTCAATGAAAAAAATTCAAACTCAAAATGCACCGGCAGCAATCGGCCCATATTCCCAGGCAATTGCGGCAGGCTCATTATTGTTTACCTCGGGACAGATACCGCTTCGTCCGGATGGCAGTCTGCATGAAGGCGGAATCGAGGCGCAGACGCAGCAAGTATTCGACAACCTGCGCGCCGTGATTGAAGCGGCGGGTGCTTCGCTGGACCAAGTAGTGAAAACCACCGTATTTCTGAAAGACCTCCAGGATTTTGCCGCCATGAACAACGTTTATGCTGCGGCATTCGGTAACCATTGCCCCGCTCGTTCGACTGTGCAAGTTGCACGTCTGCCACGCGACGTGCTGGTTGAAATCGAAGCGATTGTTTCACTGTCTTAAAAGGGGTTGAGAAAGCATGTCCACGCTCAAACTGATCGATGCAGTCGTCGACTTTTCTACTCATTCTGTTATAGCCGAGCAGGCGGACACAGCTCAGGAACGCATGGTGTCGGGTGCCCCCTGTCATACCACAATCTGGAATCATTATACCGATCCCACAGAGCAATTCTTTGCGGGAATCTGGGCGTCCGATTCGGGAGCGATCAAAGTGTCTTATACTGAGGAAGAGCTTTGTGTTCTTCTTGAGGGACGCATCAGACTGATCGATAGCAGTGGCACAGCGCGGGAATTCGGGCCCGGCGCTGCCTTTGTGATTCCTGCAGGGTTCGAGGGAGTGTGGGAAACACTGGAGCCGGTAAAAAAGATCTACTGCATTTGGCAAGCCAAGGCTTGATCCCCAACGGCATATTCTGAAAACTCACCTTCTCCTGCAAGGCTACTTCTTAAAGAACACCTAAAGACAAATCAGGCATCCCTTTGGGGTGGCGCAATCAGTTTGTGGCATCACTGCAAACCGCTGTTCAGGGAACCTCTAAAAATCCAATTTTCTAAGCCAGACAAGGCGCGAACAAAAAATTATGACGCAGCATATGTTTGATATGTAAGGAGCAATTTTTTGTGAGCAACGCCGTATCGCGACGAAGATTGGATTTTTAGAGGTTCCCTTCAATCATTCTCCAAAGATTCGAAAAAACAGACTGAACAGCATGAATTCCGATCACCGCACCGACTGGCGCACCATCACTGCCCTTAATGCAGTATCGACTTTGTCGCAAATTGGGCAGTTCGGCATTGGAATTGTGGTGTTGCCTTTATGGTTGGCGCAGCATGGACTCAATGCTGCACAGTTGGGTATATTCGCTTCCGCCGAATGGTTCGGTATGCTGGTCGGTCTGGCCGTTGCCCCGCGCCTTAACACTCAATTCGGTCACCGTACAGTCATCGCCATCGGTTTGCTGGTCACTATTCTGGGGCTCGCTGCCATACCCGATGCGGATTGGTCAATTCGGTTACCCGCCGCAGTCCTTATCGGCTTGGGTCTTGGCTTGCGCTGGATCGGGCTTGAGCCCTGGCTCTATCAAATTGCTCCGGACAAGGCACGGGGCCGCCTGGTCGGCTTTCATGAAACCCTGATCGGCCTCGCCCCTATTATTGCCCCGGTTTTGACTGAGTGGGTTGGCATCAATGGCACTGCGGCGTTCTTTCTGGGTATTGCCTTCACAGGCTGTGCCTTGATCCCGCTGGCAATCGCCCGTCCGGCTCCGGACCAGACAATTAAGTCCCCTGCCGTTACCAACCATAGCAACCCCCTTTCCCATAACGTACTGGCACTGGGAATAATCGTAGCCATAATTGGCGGGATCACAGATGCGGCATTCTCCGGGCTTTTTCCAATATTCGGTGCCGGCCGCAATTTCAGTTCCGAACAGATGGAGACCCTGCTCTCTGTTTTTGGTCTGGGAGGCTTGCTGCTGCAATTTCTGGTTGGCTGGCTTGCCGACCATCGGGGTTTGGCTTTCGCCACTCTGGTTTGCGCCATCGGCACTGTTTTCATCACGATGATCGCTGCACTGCCGCTTGGCTTCATCGGCCTCACCCTGAGCATCTTCGCGTTGGGTGGAACGGTCACCTCCTATCTGACACTCGCCATCATCGCTGCCACCTCAACCTGCGATGGGAATTTATCTATCAATGTCAGGCGAGTCTCCATGGCCTACACGGCCAGTTCAATCTTCGGCCCGCTCATCGCCGGTGCAGCCATGAAGACCTTATCCGGTGAAGCACTCATCTGGTTGATAGGCCTGTTGGGCGGAGCTTTGAGCGGATATTTGCTGTTGAAAGTTCGGCTGGTGCGCTGACGATACCGAATTTATTCGCATGCTCAACTATCGGGTTATAAACTCCGGCAACAAAATACGTCCCGGCCTGCCTCAATCAGTTCCAGCTTCTTCATTCGCGGCAAAGACTTAATCTCCATCTCGCGTTTCAACGCAGAGGATTTATCGGCACATGATTCGCAATAGGCCAGCCTTACCGGTACACGACCACGCGTGTACTTCGCCCCATCCCCTGCGTTGTGTACGACAAGCCGTCTGTCCAGATCATTGGTAATTCCGCAATAGAGCGTTCCGTCAGCGCATAGCAAGACATAACACACCCAATTCATTTTCTTCGCTGCCGCCACGCAAACCCCAGCATCAACCCAATCATGCCCACCACCAATGCATTTCCCCAACGCACATAAGGCGTGCTGCCCACATAGCCCTGCACCAGTCCGGTGAGCAATCCTTCTTCATGCTGCGGCAGCATTTGCAGAATGTGTCCACTGCGCCCGATGATGGAAGTAACACCGGTATTGGTGGCGCGCAGCATCATGCGTCCCGTCTCCAGTGCCCTCATCTGCGAAAGCTGGTTGTGTTGCATTGCCGCGTGGGAATTGCCGTACCATGCGTCATTACTGACGTTCACCAACATCGTCGCTTCGGGTAACGGGCGAATAATTTCTTCGCCGAAAGCGTCCTCATAGCAAATGTTTACAGCAATTTTTTGCCCGGCCACTTTAAGCGACGGTTGGGCTATACCCCCGCGCGCCAAGTCGCCCATCGGAATATTCAATACTTCGTTGATAAACCAGCCCATTACCGGACGCAGCGGAATGAATTCCCCCAATGGCACCAGATGGTTTTTACGGTAACCCTGACTTTCTGCCGTGCCGAGTGTGAATACGCTGTTGTAATACTGTCCTTGATCGCGGTCGAACGAGCCGATGATGATATCGCCGCCATTCTGCCGTGCATGGTCGCGCAAGATGGCGGTATAGTTTTCCGGAACTTCCCGGCGCAGCAGCGGCAACGCCGTTTCCGGCAATATGATCAGTCGCGCGTCACTCTGTTGCACCAGCTTGCGGTAAGTTTCCAGGGTTCCGACAAGCGTCTCTTCGCGAAACTTCATGTCTTGTGGAATGTTGCCTTGCGCCAGACTCACCTTGATCGGTACGCCTTGCGGCTGCGTCCATTCCACCTCGCGCAGTGTCACCCCAAAAATCCACAGCATGGCGACTACCGCCCATGCGTTCTTGCCCTGCCCGTTCCAACGCACCGCCCACAGCAATGAAAACAAACCGGCACTCACTGCCACCACCAGCGACACGCCATAAACCCCAAGCAACGGCGCATAACCGGCCAACGGACTGGCCGCAGCTTGCGAATAACCAAAAGTCAACCACGGAAACCCGGTAAAAATCAATCCTCGCACCCACTCAAGCAGCACCCAAATTGCAGGCATCACCAATGCCAGACGGATCCATGCGGGCGCACCTAACCTTGCCTGCGCGTAACCAGCCACTGCCGGGAATAGCGCAAGGAATGCGGCGAACAAGACGGTTCCGGGCAATGCCAGAATAAGTGGCATATCACCGTAGTCATGCAGCGCAATATAAATCCAGCTTATACCTGCAACGAATAAGCCAAAGCCGAATGTCCAGCCGATCCACGCTGCGGTCCGTGCATTCTCCGCACGCAACCATTGCGTAAACAGGATGGCGAGAGAGAATACGGTGAGTGGAAAAAATCCAAAAGGTGCGAAACCGAATACCGCAAGCAGGCCAGCACAAAAACCCAAGGTGTATTTGTTCAGACGCAGAATATTCACATGACACACCGGTAAAATTGATTTGACCAATTATACTTGCGAACAATCCGGGTCGGAACGACCTG
>CAIQPV010000308.1 GCA_903873725.1 uncultured Nitrosomonadales bacterium | reverse complement strand
TCTATTCGGGGGGGCTGGGCAATGTGGCCGGCGATCAGCTCAAAGCCGCCAGCGATCTGGGGGTTCCGGTGGTCGGCGTGGGGCTGCTCTACCAGCAAGGTTATTTCCGCCAGGTCATAGACCAGGATGGCGCCCAGCAGGCCCTTTACCCATATAACGATCCGGGACAATTGCCGATTACCCCGTTGCGTAAGCCGAATGGGGAGTGGTTGCGATTGGAAGTAGCATTGCCCGGCTATTCGGTCTGGTTGCGGGCATGGCAGGTTCAGATCGGCCGCGTGAAGCTATACCTGCTGGACAGCAATGACGCGGCTAATTCCCCGGCGCATCGGGGTATTACCAGCGAGTTGTACGGTGGCGGACCCGAATTGCGGCTGGAACAAGAGCTGGTGCTCGGGCTGGGCGGTTGGCGGTTGCTTCGCGCGCTCGGCTTGCAACCGGAAGTATGTCACCTCAACGAAGGTCATGCGGCCTTTGCCGTGCTTGAACGCGCCCGGAATTTCATGGAAGAAACCGGCCAGCCATTTGAAGTTGCCCTGGCCGTTACGCGAGCCGGCAACCTGTTTACCACGCACACGGCGGTGGATGCCGGCTTTGATCGTTTTGCCCCGGCCCTCATTGTACAATACCTCGGCAGATATGCCGGCAGGCTGGGCATCACACTCGACGACTTGCTGGCTCTGGGTCGCAGGAACCCGGGTGACCCGTCCGAGAGTTTCAATATGGCCTATCTGGCGATTCGCGGGAGCGGGGCGGTCAATGGGGTCAGTCGCTTGCATGGGGAAGTCAGCCGGCATCTCTTCGGGACACTTTTTCCGCAATGGCCAACCGAAGAAGTGCCCATCGGTCACGTCACCAACGGAGTACACATGCCGACGTGGGATTCGGCAGCGGCGGATGACCTTTGGACGGAGGTATGTGGCAAGGCCCGCTGGATGGGGACGACGGAAACACTGGAGCAGGTCATGCGCAGCGTTTCCGACGCCAGGCTGTGGCAATTCCGCATTTCCACCAGCCAGTCTTTCGTGACCTATGTACGCGAGCGGCTATCCAGGCAGTTGGCAGCGTCCGGTGCGTCTGTCGAAGCTGTGGAGACAGCGGCGCATCTTTTTGATCCAAACGTCTTGACCCTGGGTTTTGCACGCCGCTTCGCTGCCTACAAACGCCCCAATCTGCTGCTGCACGACCCCGACAGGCTGTTGCGTCTGCTGACTAACCCGCAGCGCCCGGTGCAGTTGATCATGGCGGGCAAGGCACATCCCGCAGATCTGGCAGGGCAGGACCTGATCCGGCAATGGATGCATTTCATCCGTCGCACCGAGGCGCGACGCCATGTAATCTTCCTCAGTGACTACGACATGCATTTGACCGAACAGATGGTGCAGGGAGTCGATGTCTGGCTCAATACACCCCGCCGTCCCTGGGAAGCGTGCGGAACGAGCGGCATGAAAGTGCTGGTCAATGGCGGTCTGAATCTCTCTGAACTGGACGGTTGGTGGGCCGAGGCTTACACACCCGAGGTGGGGTGGGCGCTGGGGGACGGTCAGGAACATGATGACGATCCCTCCTGGGATGCCATCGAAGCTGAAGCCCTCTATGAGTTGCTTGAGCGCGAGGTGATCCCCGAGTTTTATACGCGTGATGAACAAGGTATTCCCGGCGCCTGGGTTGCTCGGATGCGGGAAAGCATGGCGCGGTTGACACCGCACTTTTCCGCCAGCCGCGCGGTGGGCGAATACACCGAGCAACACTATCTCCCGGCCGCCTCAGCTTACCTTGCCCGTGCTGCCGATAAAGGCGCAATCGGCGTGGAAGTGGTTAATTGGAAGCACGCCCTGAAACTGAAATGGGCCTCACTACGCTTCGGTGAAATGAAGCTTGAAACCAATAACCGGGAGCACGTATTTGAGGTTCAAATATATCTGGATGATCTGGATCCGGAGGCGGTGCAGGTCGAGCTTTATGCCAATGGAGTTGATAGCGCCATCCCGGTTCGAGTGGAGATGCAGCCCGTCCGGCAACTGATAGGTGCAATAAATGGCTACGCCTACCGTGCCAGCGTACCTTCATCCCGTCCTGCCTCGGAATATACGGCGCGTATTATACCGAAGCATAATGGCGTGCCGGTTCCTCTTGAAAGTGCATATATCTTGTGGCAGCGGTGATTCAGTTGCGGTACGAGTCCCGTAAAAACTGGTGCGTCATTCCTTGTCACCCTAGCGAAGGCGGGGGGAAGGCGGGAATCCAGTGGGTATAAACAAAATGCATTTTTATCTTGCTGGATTCCCGCCTTC
>CAIQPV010000307.1 GCA_903873725.1 uncultured Nitrosomonadales bacterium | reverse complement strand
TGAAGCAGGGACTTGAGTCACTCAAGCCGCAGCAAGTGAAAGAAATCGCGCGCGATCTGAACGTGAGTGAACAGGACGTAGTGGAAATGGAGGCCCGTTTTAACGGCCACGAAGTTTCGCTGGAACCGGGAACCAACGACGAGGATGACAACTACGCGCCTATTGCCTATCTGGCATCCGCTACGGAAGATGAGCCTTCGCGCCTGCTTGAACAGAAACAACTGGAAACGTTAAATAGCAGCGGCCTGGAGCATGCGCTGGCGAGTCTGGACGAGCGTAGCCGCCGCATTATCGAAGCACGCTGGTTGCGGGAAGGTGCAACTGCCACGTTGCATGATCTGGCAGATGAATTCGGTGTATCAGCCGAGCGTATTCGCCAGATTGAGCAAAAGGCAATGGCAAAGATGCAGGTTGCGCTGGCATCCACCGTCTGAATATTTCCCGCTGCCTAACTGAAAAGCCGCTTAACCATCAGAACGTCAACAATAATTGGGCGATAACAGCCAAGTCAAGCTTTGACGCGCCGATTTCCCAATCTATTCTACTCCGGTGTTTGCCAACGAGAAGGCTTCAATTGATCATGAAGTAAATAGCAGGGGTGGGAAAACCGACCAATCTTTCCAATCGTCAATATTTCATCTTCCGATATAGCGTTTGCCGACTTATTCCCAATGTTCGTGCAGCTTCAGAGATGTTGCCGCTACTGCTTTCCAATGCTTGCCGGATAGCCGTGCGGGATATTTCTTCAAGATTCTGGGGAACACCATTGGCAAATGACTGCGTTGTGAGTTGCTGCATCGAGGTAAGTTCTTCTATCAGATCATCTGGCAAGTGTTTCCAGTCGATGCGCGTTTCGCATGGATCAAGCATCGCACTGGCGGTGCGTAACACGCTGGCATATTGACGCAAATTCCCCGGCCACGAATACCGGCTTAGCTTTGCCAGCAGACCAGGGGCGAGTTGGATATCGCACTCCGGGTTGAGTTCGGCCAATAAACGTTCGGTCAACGCCTGAAAATCAGTTCGCTCCCGCAGGGCCGGCAAATTTACAGCGAGGCCGTTGATCCGGTAATAAAGATCGCTACGGAAAATACCCTTGTCAACATCTTCGCGCAGCTTGCGGTGGGTCGCACAAATCAGGGCAAAATCAACATCAACGGATTTCCCGCCGCCGAGTGGAGAAACCTGTCTCTCCTGAAGCGCACGCAGCAAACAAGTCTGCATGGATAACGGCATGTCACCAATTTCATCGAGAAAGAGGGTGCCTCCATTTGCCTCACGCAGTCGGCCGTGACTGCCTTGGCGTCGTGCACCCGTAAACGCTCCGGGTGAGTATCCAAACAACTCGGATTCAATCAGATTCTCCGGCAGGGAAGCGCAGTTGATCGCCACGAAAGGACCATCACGGCGCGGGCCGCTATCATGAACTGCACGTGCAAAAAGTTCTTTGCCGACTCCTGATTCACCGTGTATCAATAACGGAATTGGCTTGCCGGCCACACGTCTTGCCTTGTCCGCTGCATTACGCCAATTCAAGTCGCCCGTTTCAAGATTGGATAGCGCATCATCCGGCACAGCAACAGGGGGGATTGGAGGAGTAATCGTCAACGCCGATTGCCCGCCATGAATCTGCGCAAAAAGTGCAGTGCCATTGTGCAGGTGAACTTGCATCGGCTGATAGGGTCTGCGCTTGTGGCGGGCAAGCAGTTCTTCGAAGCGAATGTCTATTGCATGAGAAAGTGGGGTAGCGCCCAAATCTGGTGGTGCAAGGTGAAGCAACTCCAAGCCATTTCGATTGGCTCCAACGATCCAGCCATCTTCTGAAAGCGCGATGATACCTTCGGCCACAGTACCGATGCCCTCCGGGTGAACGTGCAGGTGCAGGCGGATATGGCGGCGACAAGATGAGATCGTGAGGCGGTTTTCGATCATCCGTGCCGCCATATTGACCAAGCCAAGCGTATGCGGATGCCGACTGCGCTGATCCCCGGAAATATCAATAATGCCTAACAACTTCCCTTCGGCTGACATGATTGGTGCTGCCGCACAAGTGAGGAAGCCATTGCGTTCGAGAAAATGTTCCCCGCCATGAATCTCGACGCTGTCGGCATCAGCCTGAGCTGTGCCGATGGCGTTGGTTCCACGGTGCTGCTCGTGCCATGAAGCTCCGGTGGCAAGCGCTACACGCTCTGCCTTGCTTAAAAAATCGACGTCCCCCAGTGTGTCCATCAGCATGGCTTGATTGTCAGCAAGGATAACCATGCTCTGGCTGTGACGAACCTGTTCAAAGAGATATTCCATTACCGGTCGCGAGTGCGCAAGTAACTCTTGGTTTCGTGACAGTGCATGCTTCAGATTTCCCTCGCCGAAGTGGGTCGTATCTGTCACGCGGCCTGCGGGTAGAAGCCCGGATGCCAAGCTGCGCCGCCAGGAACGTGCGAGGCGTTCATCAACAAGGCCGGAAGGGCAATCGCCATGTTCCAGCAGGTGTCTGCGTGCAAGGCGCAAACTTGGCGTATGGGGTGTCATAAGTATTTTCCTCCTTCGACGGGTCGTGGCCTATCTTTGGGCGAAGTATAGAAGGTTGGAGATATAGTGCAATAGCCAGCTTAAGGATTTATACCTGCCTGTAACATTTTTTTACACGTGTCACAGGATGGAACGTTGCGTGATGCTGTTTGGACAAAGTAGGTTTATTTTAATCAGTCCGAGTCATATATGAATCAACTAGCTAACTCTGTTCAATGATCTTGGCACGATAATTGATAGTAGGACAATGCTGCATCGCAAATGAAAGCCGTTTTTAAAGACTCACAAAGGTCAATTGTCAACAACATAACGAGGAGAAAAAAATATGCTTTATGCTGCTCCCGGCACCGCAGGTGCCAAGATCGCCTACAAGGCTCGTTACGATAACTTCATCGGTGGTAAATGGGTTGCCCCGGTCAAGGGTGAATACTTCGATGTCATTACGCCGATCAGCGGCAAACCCTACACCAAAGCAGCCCGTTCCGGTGCCGAGGATATCGAACTGGCACTTGATGCAGCACACGCTGCCGCAGATAAATGGGGAAAAACATCGCCCACCGAACGTTCCAACCTGTTGCTGAAAATCGCAGATCGTATTGAAGCCAATCTGGAACTGCTGGCTTATGTGGAAACAGTGGATAACGGCAAGCCGATACGCGAAACCCTGAATGCCGATATCCCGCTCACCATCGACCATTTCCGCTACTTTGCCGGTTGTGTGCGTGCGCAAGAAGGTGCCAACAGTCAAATTGATGAGAACACTGTTGCCTATCATTTCCAGGAACCGCTCGGTGTGGTTGGCCAGATCATTCCATGGAATTTTCCTATCCTGATGGCGGCATGGAAATTGGCTCCGGCTATTGGTGCAGGCAATTGCGTGGTACTGAAACCGGCTGAATCGACCCCCATCAGTATTCTGATCCTGGCCGAATTGATCGCCGATATTTTACCACCCGGTGTGCTTAATATCGTCAACGGATTCGGACGCGAAGCAGGCATGCCGCTGGCGACCAGCAAACGTATAGCCAAGATCGCCTTTACCGGATCCACCACCACTGGACGAGTCATTGCCCAGGCTGCCGCCAATAACCTGATCCCCGCCACGCTGGAACTGGGCGGCAAATCACCGAACATTTTCTTTGCGGATATTGCCGACGCGGACGACGGTTTTTTCGACAAGGCCATTGAAGGACTGGTGCTGTTTGCCTTCAATCAGGGGGAAGTTTGTACCTGCCCATCCCGCGCATTGATACAGGAATCGATCTACGACAAATTCATGGAACGCTGTCTGGCCCGTATCAAGGCGATCAAGCAGGGTAGCCCGCTTGATACCGATACCATGCTGGGGGCACAAGCCTCGAAAGAACAGTTGACCAAGATTCTATCCTATCTGGATCTGGGTAGACAGGAAGGAGCTCAGGTACTAATCGGTGGAGCGCAAGCCAAACTTGGCGGTGAACTGGAAGGCGGTTATTACGTCCAGCCGACGCTCTTCAAGGGGCACAACAAAATGCGTATCTTCCAGGAAGAAATCTTCGGGCCGGTACTTGCCGTCACTACTTTCAAGGATGAAGCAGAGGCATTGGCGATTGCCAACGATACGCTGTATGGTCTCGGTGCCGGCGTATGGAGCCGCAATGGTAACGTTGCCTACCGCATGGGGCGCGCCATCAAGGCGGGGCGCGTGTGGACGAATTGCTACCATGCTTATCCCGCTCACGCAGCCTTTGGCGGTTACAAGGAATCGGGGATTGGCCGTGAAACGCACAAGGTGATGCTTGATCACTACCAGCAAACCAAGAACCTGCTGGTCAGCTACAGCGAACAAAAGCTCGGCTTTTTCTGATCGGGATTGTATCTCGCTTAGTTGAGACTTATTGCGGGGCGGGTGACTGCCCCGTTTTTATTGGAGACGAAAATCATGGTTGAGAAAGTGATCGCCACTGAGGCAGCACTGGAACTAATCGAATTCCTTAAAAAGAAACATGGCCCGCTGATGTTCCACCAGTCGGGAGGATGTTGTGATAACAGCGCAGCAAATTGTTTTTTGCCGGGTGAACTGACCATCGGAGCCGGAGACGAATATCTGGGTGATATTGGAGGTTGCCCTTTTTACATGAGCAAGTCACAGTATGAATACTGGAAACACACGCAACTGATTATTGATGTCATCGACTGTTACGGCGGTGGTACTTTTTCACTGGAAGGTCCGGAGGGCAAGTCATTCCATACCCGTTCGAGATTGTTTACTGATGAGGAGTGGGCAACACTGCATGCTGTTTGAAAGTACCATGTTGTTATTAGTGCAAACTTGATCTGGTACAAACTGCCAGATTGCCAGACTCATTTTTGCTGCCACTGATTCATGCAATTTGAATTTGAACTGCCTGACCAGAACGACGATCACATTAAACCGCGTTCAACCAATTCAGCAACCTGAAAGTTTTTGTGTGCATCAGATTCTGATCGCATACCGTTGACTACTCCAGTTCGGTCAGACTCATCCTTGTTCTGGCTCATTTTCCATTTGCCTTCTATACGATCGATCGGAATCTCGATTCCGATAATTGATTTCATTTGAGTGGCAATGTAATCACTTGGTGCATCGTTAACGTCCCATGGCAGCGAACGTAACTCTTCCTGCGATTTTGTGAGATCGCACAGTTGCCGTTTCAGCCATCCGGTATCTTCAACGATAAGTGGCTTCCCCCAAGCATGAACGGTTGCATAATTCCACGTCGGCACGACCTTGTGAGTGTTCGATTTGCTTCGATACCATGATGGTGTGACGTAGCCTTCTGCGCCCTGAAATACCACAAGACAGTCAACTGAGTCACTGAGACATTTCCAGTGAGGATTCGCGCGTGCCATGTGGGCGCGCAGTGTACCGTTCTCTCCATCTTTGGAATAGATAAGGAACGGTATCGGCGAAGCCATAAGACCACTTGCACCGTGGGTTACCAATAAACCGAGAGGATGTGAACGCATCAGGTCATGTATGACCTCAAGGTCAGTCTCACAAAAAGAGGAAGGGATGTACATGGATAATGTCTAAAAAGTGATATTTTATACCCTCATATGCTTTGACGTTATGCAAATACCATCGCCCCGTCAAGTAACAGACAGCCATCCAATTTGGCTTTGGCCACATCCATACCAAGATAAAACATGACGATCTCCTATTACCATGTTAGCCAATTTTGCCCACTTGCCTTGTGCATTCAGGGTTCGCCCCTTGGCTACCGTTCAGCGTCTTTGCTGGCGAGAGGTGAAGCAGAGTGCTTGATCTACAGAACAAGGTCATGTCTTAAGGTGCGAAACAAGCTTCCTCTGCTTCGTGCAGTGATAGCTAACCACCACCGAAAGAAAGATACAATGGCGTAATGCGGGTTAACCCGGCCAACCACCTGCACTTCAAGAAAGTAATCGGCATGAAATTCATAGACTGGATTGCCAGCCGGGAAGGCCCGACTGAAATTGCCGGTTATAAAATTAACGGCGAGCAATTATTTTTTTCCGGATGGGAAATATTCAAACACCCGCGAGGCAGACATCATGATCAATTCAAAAAGCTGGGGTGGTACCGAAACCTCCTTGAGTGTCTTCAAGGCGCGAGAAATTCTGCTGGACCCCGAGGACGGGGGGAGCGTGACCAGCGGCGATCTGGTGGACGTACAACCTTTCGAGAGACTGATCTGATGGATGATCGACAACTCATTCGCTACAGCCGCCACATCATGCTGCCGCAGATTGATCTGGACGGCCAGGAAAAACTGTTGGCCGGACATGTGCTGCTGATTGGCGCCGGTGGTTTAGGCTCGCCCGCCTGCCTGTATCTCGCTTCCGCCGGGGTGGGCCGACTCACCATCTGCGACGGCGATGTCGTCGATCTCACCAACCTGCAACGACAGATCGTACACCGCGAAACTACGGTGGGCTTCAACAAGGCTGAATCAGCGCGCCGCACGCTGGACGAGATCAACCCGGATTGCCGTGTCACCACAATACAGCAGCGGGTGGGAGAAGCGGAGCTCATGGAACTGGTGGCCGCTGCCGACGTAGTGGTGGACGCCTGCGACAACTTCGCGACCCGCTACGCAGTTAACCGCGCCTGCGTGGTTCTGCGCAAGCCGCTGGTGAGCGGAGCGGCAATCCGTTTCGCCGGGCAACTCGCGGTGTTCGACCTGCGCCTTGAAAACTCTCCTTGCTACCACTGCTTGTTCCCAGACACTGATATCGAAGAGACGGAGCGCTGCGCAACCATGGGCGTGTTTGCCCCTCTGACCGGCGTGATCGGAAGCCTGCAGGCCGGCGAGGCGATCCGATTGCTGGCAGGGTCACCCAGCCCCTTAGCTGGCTGGCTGGTGTTGTTTGATGCCGGCGGCATGGAATGGCAAAAAATAAAACTGCCCAAGGATCCCCGTTGCACGGTTTGTTCGGGGCGCTAAGGAAACGCAGATTTATTTGGGTTAAAGGAGAATTGGTATCAAGGGTTCCAGCCCGGCCCCGGCAGGAAAGAAAGCGGGTCGCCGGGATTGACTGCGGTGCCCGCCGGAATCATCGAGACGCCATCGGCCCACACCGCCGAGGTGATGATGGAGGAATCCTGATTGGGATAGATGTCCAACCCGCCCCGGTCATTGCGGCGCACGCGCACGATCTCCATGCGGTTGCCTTTTACGGTGTAACTGAAATCGGCGCGCAGGGTCAACAGCGCAGGTTCGATTTGGGTCAGCCCCTGACAGCGGCGCAGGAAGGAGGCGACCAGAGTGAGCAGGCCTGACCACACTGCTACCGGGTTACCCGGCAAGCCGATGAATGCCGCAACTTTACCCTCTGACTTCACACTGCCGAAGGCCAGCGGTTTCCCGGGTTTTGCAGCAATCTTCCAGACATCAATGTGACCTTCTGCTTTGACGGCGGCGGTGACATGATCCTCGTCACCTTCCGACATGCCGCCGCTGGTGACGATGATATCTGCTTTGGCAGCAGCACTTCGCAAAGCATCGCAGGTGGCTTGGCGATCGTCCCGGACGATGCCCAGATCGATCACCTCGACGCCCAACCCCTGCATAAATCCGCGCATCACATAACGGTTGGAGTTGTAGATGTGACCCGGTGGCAGCGGTTCGCCGGGCATGATCAGTTCGCTGCCGGTGAAAAAGATGGCAACCTTGAGACGGCGAAATACTTGCACCTCGGCGATGCCCACCGAGGCTGCCAGCCCCATGGCGGCGGCAGAAAAATAGCTCCCGGCGGCAAGGATAGGGTTGCCTGCAGCCAGGTCAGATCCCTTGAGACGTACATGCTGACCTGTAACAGGAATCTGCTTGACGATTACAAAATCGCCATCGGCTTGGCAATCTTCCTGAATCACCACCGTATCTGCCCCCTCCGGCACTTGGGCTCCGGTGAAGATGCGTGCCGCACTGCCCGGAACCAGCGGTTTCGCCACTTCTCCCGCCACCACCCTCTGACTGACAGGCAAGCGAATTCCGACCCCGCTGAGATCGTTTGCACGAAGGGCGTAGCCGTCCATGGCCGCATTGGAAAAGGGGGGTACGGTCATCGGCGAGATCAGATTTTCTGCCAGCACTCGTCCATAGACATTGGCCAAATCGACGGTTTCGGTTTCGGCAACAGGACGGGCAGATGACAGCAGCCTCGCTTTGGCTTCATTGAAAGACAGTATAGCCATGAGCGGATTGTTTTAGGGCACCCTTTATGGATATTGACGAGCCCTGGATGTTACAGCAATTTTTCTTCTAACTCGATACTTCACCTGCAGGCATGGTGCTAAAATTCCACTATGCGGGTACACGACTGTTTGTCTAGACTCCCAATTTTCGGCGTGCGCTGGGTACGTCTGACCGGCGGTTTACTGGGAAACACGCGACGGTTCCGGCGCGATAGGCTTCATCACGCCCATGTCGCAGCATTTCTGTGCCACCTGCAACCGGGTCAGGCTGACGGTGGAAGGGACACTGTTGCTCTGTCTGGGTCAGGAACACAGTCTGGAACTCCGTGCACTGTTGCGAGGCGGCATTTCAGATGTTGAACTTGCCGTACAAATTCGGGCAGCGATCGACCGGAAACCGGAACGCCATGAATTCCTCGAAGCGCCGGATCGGTTGGTGCGCGTGATGTTCAGAACCGGTGGCCAAACCAAATCCCTCACCACAGAGACACAGAGAAAAACAGGTAGCTGCCTTATTTTCGAGAGTCACCCGGTGGGGAATCGCCATCGAATCAACAATCCGTTGATTCTTTAGTTTTTCTCTGTGCCTCTGTGTTTCTGTGGTAAAACTGAGTTTTTTTGGCTGAATGACAAACACAAGCTGACCAGTTTCTCCAAAGGGCCTCTACTTTTTCACTGGTTTTTGGCAAGGAACATCAAATGCAGGAAATACTTAAAATAGGCTTGGTCTCCATCAGCGACCGTGCCAGTCAAGGTGTTTATGAAGACAAGGGACTGCCCGGCCTGATTGACTGGTTTACCGCCGCCCTGATCACCCCATGGGAGCGTGAAACCCGTCTGATCCCGGACGATCAACCCGCTATTGAGACTTGTCTTCGTGAGCTGGCGGACGAGGCAGGCTGCCATTTAATTTTAACCACCGGAGGTACCGGCCCGGCGGTACGCGACGTGACTCCGGAAGCGACTCTGGCTGTCGCCGACAAGGTCATGCCCGGCTTCGGCGAGGAGATGCGACGCATCAGCCTAAAATATGTGCCCACCGCCATTCTGTCGCGCCAGGTCGGCGTGATCAGGGGGCAAGCACTCATACTCAACCTGCCCGGCCAGCCCAAAGCGATCAAGGAAACCCTGGACGGCATTTTCGCAGCGGTGCCCTATTGTCTGGATTTGATCGGCGCACCCCGTATCGAGACGAACCCGGCTGTGGTTGCGGCATTTCGGCCCAAGTCTGCGGCCGCATCAGTGCAAAGATGAAGGCGTTTGTTTTAATTGCTGTCAGTTGCTACGGTTATGGATAATGAACATCCTGCGGCTTTTTCATTTCACTACTCTGAGATGCGATTTGGCTGGCGCGGTAGGTTGAGGCGGTTTATCGCCACCATCACCATTTTGCGGTGTCAGCTCGGACTCTTGACCCTGGAATACAAGTCCTTTGCCATTTTCCTTGGCAAAAATGCCGATCACAGCAGCTATCGGCACCATGATCTCATGAGGTACGCCTCCAAAACGCCCGCCAAAGGTAATTTCATCATTCCCCATATGCAGGTTGCGTACCGCATCCATTCCCAGATTAAGCACGATCTCGCCATCCTTGACATAAGCCGGTGGTACCCGTGTCTGCCCATCAACACGCACCGCTAAATAAGGCGTGAAACCGCTCTCCGCGCACCAGTCATAGATCGCACGGATGAGGTATGGTTTTGTAGATAATCCGCTCACATGCTTACTTGCGCATTGCCTTTTCAGCCGGCGTCATCGCTTCGCTATAGGCCGGACGCGAAAACAAGCGCTCGGCATATTTCATCAGCGGCAGAGCTTCCTTGCCTAACTGGATTCCATAATGATCAAGCCGCCACAGCAACGGTGCAATAGCCACATCAAGCATGGAGAACTCGTCACCCAGCATGTATTTCTGCTTGGCAAACACCACCGAGATTTGCGTCAGGTTATTGCGCACCGTCTGACGCGCCTTGTCTGCCGCCTTCTGCACGCCATGTTCAATGGCTTCAATATGACAGAACAACTCATTCTCAAAGCGGTGCAGGAACAGACGGGCACGTGCGCGCATCACCGGATCGGCGGGCATCAGTTGCGGGTGAGGAAATCGCTCGTCAATGTATTCGTTGATGATGTTGGCCTCATACAGCACCAAGTCGCGTTCCACCAATACCGGTACCTTGTTGTACGGATTGATCACCGCAAGGTCTTCCGGCTTGTTGAACATATCCACATCGATAACCTGAAAATCCATGCCC
>CAIQPV010000306.1 GCA_903873725.1 uncultured Nitrosomonadales bacterium | reverse complement strand
CCGGGCGCGAAGGCGATCAACAGTATAAAACCAAAATACATGATGAAGACAAGAGCTGAAAGAGTCCAGGAAAGCGCGTCACGCTGTTTGACAAGTTGCAGGTATTTCGGGTTGTTCTGAATTTTACTTGCGATTATTAAAGACATTGATTTCTCCTCATTTCTAAGTTTCTGGAATTTCCGGTTTAACTGATTCCGTTCATTCTCAAATTGACTCTATTACTAGTTTAAGGCGACCCCCTGAGTCAAGACACAAGACAATTAATGCATTGAGTTCAAGCTGCACATTCGACTTCACATATTCCTCCTTATAATGTAGCTCCTCCAGTTAAATATAATAATTCCGCGAACCTTGGCCTTTGTAAACCAGTCAGGCACGTTTCTTTACTTCTGCCAGTTTCCCATACGTTTTTAAATCACTAAACTACCAATCTGCACTGTTGTAACTGCTCCCTTTTGACAAATATATCATTTTTTCAATACGCAAGGAAACCAATTTAGCTAAATCCGACTCAAGATATGAAGTTATCCGTTGTTGCGGGCAAATAAGCAGGGGTACCGCAATGTTTAATGCATCTTGTAGCTACTTTGGCTATTCAGCCAACGTTGCGATTTTTCCAAATCCATAAATTCGGAGAAATTAAAGATTGTCCTTTTGCGTGCCTGTGCCAGTGCAACCTGAAACAATTGTGCGGTAACCATTGCATCTGCCGATGCGTTATGGCGAGCATCGTTGCGAATATCAAAATGGCCGTTCCAGTCATCCAATGTCCGCAAACGGTCTGCAAGGCCGGGATTGATCGCCGGCATAATGTAGGCCATGTCCAGCCACGGATGTTTGAAAGCAAAACCAAGATATTGACTGATTGCATTCCGGATCATGGTCTGGTCAAAAATGACATGAAAAGCCACCAGCGGATCTTTACCGAGATATTCCAGAAAGTTCAACAGGGCATCAATGGCCGGAATGCCTTCTGTTTGGGCCGAACCGCCGATGCCATGCAGCAAGATATTCTCTTTATGGCTTGCAACGGGCTGTTGAAGTACTATATAAAAACTGTCTGCCAGCGCAATCTGGCCATTTACCACCGCTATCGCGCCAATTGAGATAAGGCGGTCTTTTAACATATTCAGCCCGCTCGTCTCCACATCCACGACGACACATCTCATTTCGTTTACCGGGACAGCCAAAGGCGCCGGTGGTATTTTTCCCCAAGCGTCCAAACGTAACCTTTGTTGTTCCGTCAACTCGGGTTTATTGCCAAACAAATTTGCCAGCCACTGCCTCACAGGCGATACTCCAATTCGAGCCGGGCCTGAAGTTTTCGTGCCTGCCGGAAAGCCTCTTTGAGGATACGCCGATCCAATTCGTTCAGTTCCTCCGGGTCAATTAAATTATCCAGCTCTTCATCACCAAGACCCTTTGCTTTTCCCTCATCGTGATGCCGCAAGCGTAACACCTGAATAAAGAGGAAAGCATCAATCCAGGCTTCAATTTCCGCTGCCGGTATGTTCATCTTTACCGAACTGGCGCGTAAACGCTGTAACGTACTGGTTTGAGGCACACCGGTTGCCAGGCTGAATATTCGGGCGACGTTTACAAACGGGGCAATTCCATTCAGTTTCAGGTCGAGCTTCTTTTCTTTCCCAACGACGAAATCCCTGACTACTCCAAGTGGAGGTTTGAAATTCATCGCATCCTCGGCCAACTGATGTAAAAAGCGTCCATTGTCACTGGCAATGTTGAGCAGCCATTCACGCAATTCATCAGCAAGAGTTTTATTGCCATGTAGCGCACGGAAATCGAAAAAGATTGATGAATGCAGGAGAGAAACTTGCGAACTGTTTGTAATCCAGGCGGTAAAGGTGCTCTTCCATTCTTCCAGAGACAGGCACCATTGCGGATTGGACGCCATCACTTTGCCACGGCATAGCGGAAATCCGCACAATGCCAGGGTGTCATTGATACGTTTGGCGACGGGCAACAATAACTCTCTTACCCGGGCCGCAGTCATGCCTTCAGGTACCGTAAAAATGAGTGCGTTATCCTGATCCGTATTCAAAGTCTGCTCGAAACGCCCCTCCGATCCCAATGCCATCCAGCACAGACTGTCAGCCAGAGGCGTTGCGAGAAGTCCGCTGGCAGAATATTCCAGCTCAATCACGCGGACTGTGAGCAAGTCGTTGAAAGTGGAAATAAACTGTGTCAACTGTTCTGCGGCCACGCCTTGCGCCAACATGTTGTGCGCCATGCTGCGAATATCGGCTGCGGCCAGTTGCAGTTCTTCAAGTTGTTGTGCATGGCGTATAGTCGAGCCGATCTGCCCCAAACCAACCCGCTGCAAGGCGAACAGGTCTTTTTCCGTCACGAGTCCTACCAGGCGTTCATTTTCGACGACCAGCACATGCCGGAATCCTTCTTTGGCCATGGTCAACGCCGCTTCATAAGCCAATGCATGAGGTGGAAGAGCAGTCAATTGCGTGGTCATAATGCCAATCACCGGTTGTGCCATATCGATCTGTGGCAATGCAATGCGGACCAGTACATCGGGGAGCGTCAGAATGCCTAGTGGCCTTCCGGCATCATCCACAGCTACCATAGAGCCGACTCGTGACGCATGCATCCGCTCCAGCACTTCACGTACACTTGTTTGCGGAGAGCAAATAATGGGCGCACGACGAATAATGGCGGACAACGGGCTGGTCAGTGATTGCTGTTCGGAACTGGATTGCGTGTACTTGGCCTGAATGACCTGCTTGGAATGTTCAAGAAGATTGGCGATGCGGCGCGTACAATAATCACGAAACGGCGCGCTCAGCCCAAGTAACGTTTGAAAATCCGCGACGGGCAATTCGTAACAGAAAGTGTCTTTCCCCGCCCGGTAGAAGCTGGCTACAGGACGCTGCGCCAGCAAGGCTCCCAGCGGAAAGCATTCTCCTTCCCCCAGTTCCAGCCAGGTGTCCTCCTCTACTGCATTGGCTAAATTCTGCTCAGCCTGCACCATGCCCTGTTTGATAACCATAAAGTGTTCGACTGCGCCTTGCTCCGGAGAGACCACCACCTCGCCTTGTGCGTAATAGGCAAGCCGCATTCGTTCAAGCATCCACAGGAGGTGTGCCGGTTCCATCCGGTCAAACGGAGCATGTGCCGCAAGGAAAACCAATTGTGTTGAGTGAATAGCGCTCATGGTGTGTTTCGGGTCGGGGACGCAATGGTTTATTATAGCCTCCGAGCCGTAAAAACTGACGACTTGTTATTTGATTTTCAGTAATGGATGTTTGGCAGGCCGTTTCCATGGAATAATAATTCTGAAGCTCTGAATCGGGGTTTGAGGAAACACAAATGAATGCAGCACCCGCGCAAAAATATCAAGAGTCAATGAATGGCAATGTTCACTTTCGCCGCGCCACAAGAGATGACGTGGCAGCTATCGTTTCGTTGGTCAATTCAGCTTATCGCGGCCCATCAAGCCGCGCGGGATGGACCACTGAAGCGGATCTGCTGGACGGGCAACGTACCGATGCGGAGGAAATATCCCGCCTTGTCGAAAAGAATGACTCGCTGATTCTGCTGTGTCTGTGCCGTAGCGAGATTGTTGGCTCTGTACATCTTGAAAAAGTGGATGCAATATCAGCCTATTTGGGCATGCTGGTAATCAAACCAGTGTTGCAAGGGCAGGGCTTGGGTAGCCGTTTCATGTCTGAGGCAGAAGAAATTGCCCGAATCGATTGGGACGTAGCCAACATGCAAATTCAGGTGATCACGCTACGTTACGAATTGATCGCCTATTACCAGCGGCGGGGTTATCGAAACACCGGCGAGATCAGGCTATTTCCCGCGTCAAATCCGAAATTCGGCCTGCCCAAAGTTGACGGATTGATGTTTGAGGTTCTGGAAAAATCTTTGGGAATGAAAGCTGTTTTGAGATAGACTGTTCAGTCTAATTTAGGCATAATCGGACAAGTGAAAGAGATGGTTACCAATCGGGAACGGCTTCTTCTCGCCGCGAGGGCGCTGTTCCTGGAACAAGGCTACGACGCGAGTGTGGATGCGATCATCTGTCGCGCCGGGGTGGCGCGGCAAACGTTCTACAACCATTTCAAGAGCAAGGAAAATATATTTGCCGAGGTGGTTCTGGGTTGTTTCCTCGATGTCCTTGCACCTTTAAATGAACATCCAAATGATTTGCGGCAGAGCTTGGTAAGTTTTGCGGGAATATATCGGGAGCGGGTTCTCAATCCTGAGGGTATTGCCGCCTATCGCATATTAGCCAGCCAAGCTCCACGCTTCCCCGAGTTGGTGCGCGAAGTCTATGCGCTGGGAGCCGGACAGATGATAGAACGGCTGGCCGGTTTTTTACGCAAGGCTATGGAACAAAGACATATCCGCAATGCCGACCCGGTGTTTGCTGCTGAATTGCTGATGGCGATGCTCGTGGGGCAGGAACGATCACAATTGCTGTTTACCGTTCAGCGACAGCCTGAAGGTGAGGCGTTAAAAATCGCTACGGTAGTTGATGGGTTTTTGCGAATGTTCGTTTGCGAACAGAGAATTAATCAATGAGTGTTAATGTGCTTGGAAATTTAGCGGGAGATTTTAGATTATGACAACAAGAACCCATTTACCGGCCGCTATAGCCGTTTCCATGCTTATGCTTGTGGCGTGCGGTTCCCATGAAGGAGGAGGGCAGCAAGCGTCTACAGGCGCAGCTCCACCACCTCCGGAAGTGGATGTGGTGACGGTTTCCACCGGATCCGTGGTATTAACCCAGGATCTTCCCGGGCGTCTGGAGGCATACCGGAGTGCACAGGTGCGGGCGAGGGTAGAGGGGATCATCGAGAAGCGACTGTTCGCGGAAGGCAGTGACGTGAAGGCTGGCGAAATGCTGTTCCAGATTGACCCGCGCACCTACCAGACCGCATTCGATTCAGCCAAAGCCGATGTGGGAGTGGCTAAACTGACTGTGGAACGCTATAAGCCGTTACTTGCGGCGAAGGCAGTCAGCCAGCAGGATTATGATCTGGCTGAAGCCAAGCTCAAGCAGGCAGAGGCCGTATTGTCCCGTGCGCAGCTTGATCTGGAGAATACCCATGTGCCTGCTTCCATCGCCGGTCGCATCGGTCGTGCGCAGGTGACGGAAGGTGCGCTGGTCGGACGCGGCGAGGCCACGCTGCTCGCCACCATTGAACAGGTTGATCCCATCTACGCCAACTTCACCCAGCCGGGTGCCGATTTGCAGAGACTGCAACAGGCGTTCAAGTCCGGCAAGTTGAAGCGTGCCGGTTCGGCAAAGGTTGAACTGGTGCTTGAGGACGGCAGCGTCTATCCCCATCAGGGCAAACTGTTGTTTTCCAATCTCGCGGTTGACCCGAGTACGGGCAGCGTATCGCTACGCGCCGAATTTCCCAATCCTGCACATGAACTGCTCCCCGGCATGTTCGCGAGTATCCGTTTTCCGGAAGGTAGCGCCGACAACAGCATCAGGGTGCCGCAACGCGCCGTTCAGGGAGGGACACAGGGACAATTTGTCATGACGGTTGACTCAGAGGGCAAGGTAGCCCCTCGTCCCGTCGTAACCGGAGGTATGGCGGGCAGCGATTTCGTTATTGCCGATGGATTGAAAGTCGGCGATCAGGTGATTGTTAATGGCTTGCAGAAAGCGCGTCCCGGCTCAACAGTGAAGCCTGTGCAATTGAAGCCGCCAGTTAGCGCACCGGCAAATGCGCCTGTTCCGAATGCCTCCGCAACGCCTGAGAAGTAGAGAGGGGCATCGTGTTCTCAAAATTTTTTATTGACCGCCCGATCTTTGCATGGGTTATCGCGCTGCTTATTTTGATCGGCGGCGGGCTGGCCCTGCGCAATTTGCCGGTTTCCTCCTATCCTTCGGTTGCGCCGCCGGCGCTGGCCATTACTGTCAACTATCCCGGTGCTTCCGCCCAGGTAGTCGAGGAAACTGTTGTCTCCATGATCGAGCAGGAGATGGACGGTATTGAGCATCTGATTTATGTGGAGTCGGCCTCCGAACAGGGTACAGGCACCATCACCTTGACTTTTGATGCGGGCACCAATCTGGATGTGGCCTCGGTCGAGACGCAAAATCGTATCAAGCGGGTGGAAGCGCGCTTGCCGGATGACGTGCGCAGATTGGGAGTGACAGTAGTCAAATCGGCGCGCAATTATCTGATGTTCGTATCGATTTTCTCGCCGGACAAGAGCCTGAACTACGTGGGGCTAGGCAGTTACATGGCTACCAGCGTGCTGGAGAATATCCGTCGCGTGCCGGGCGTGGGTGAGGCAATACTGTTTGGTACCGAATACTCCATGCGCTTGTGGCTGAAGCCGGACAAGCTCCATTCTTACAATCTTACGCCGGGTGATGTTTCGGCTGCGGTTCGCGCCCAGAATGTGCAATTGGCGAACGGGGAGTTGGGGCAGGTTCCCGCCGCTCCCGGTCAGCAGTTGAATGCGGTTATTGTCACCAGGAGTCGCTTGTCCACGCCGGAAGAATTCGGCAATGTGATCGTCAAGGCAAATGCGGATGGCTCCACAGTACGGGTCAAGGATATTGCACGGGTGGAATTGGGCGCGCAGGACTACTCCATTGACGCACACCTGGATGGTCAGCCTGCCGCTTTCGTTGCGGTGCGTCTGCTGCCGGGTGCCAATGCCCTGGATACTGCCAAAGCGGTCAAGGCAAAAATGGCGGAATTGTCGAAATCATTCCCCGCTGGGGTTCAATGGGTAGTGCCTTACGACACCTCCAAATTTGTGGAAATATCAATCCGTGAAGTGCTGTTGACCTTGGCGCAAGCGATGGTTCTGGTATTCATGGTGATGTACCTGTTCCTGGCCAATCTGCGCGCAACTTGTATCCCGGCTATTGTCGTACCGATTGCCTTGACCGGCGCTACTGTCGGCCTTTACCTGTTTGGCTATTCAATCAACGTGTTGACCCTGTTTGCGATGGTGCTGGCTATCGGTATCGTGGTCGACGATGCTATTGTGGTAGTGGAAAACGTGGAACGTATCATGAGCGAGGAGGGGCTTCAGCCGCGCGAAGCCACACGCAAGGCGATGGATCAAATCTTCAACGCCATCGTTGCAATTACACTGGTGCTGTCAGCCGTATTCGTGCCCATGGCATTTTTTGGAGGATCGGTCGGTGTGATCTATCGCCAATTCGCTGTCACTCTGGTTCTTACCATGATGTTCTCGGCACTCATGGCGGTGACCTTGACACCGGCCTTATGCGCGACAATGCTGAAGCATCATCCTGCAGGAACGCCGCAAGCCCGGAAAGGTTTTTTCGGCTGGTTCAACCGATTCTTCGCGGCCACCACTACAGGTTACAAATCCCTCATCGGCAAAATATTGCAGCGCACCGGGCGCTTTATGCTGGTCGCCACCCTTCTCGTGGCTACCATGGCTTGGCTATTCTCACATTTGCCCAGCAGCTTCCTGCCGGATGAAGATCAAGGTTACTTTATCAGCGTTATCCAGTTGCCTCCGGGCGCTACACGGGAACGGTCGCTTGAAGTGCTCTCCGAAGTCGAACAGTTCTACCTCAAGCAACCCGAAGTGGAGCATGTCGTCGGTGTGGCAGGTTTTTCGTTCTTTGGTCGAGGCCAGAATGCAGCTATTACTTTTATTCGCCTGAAGGACTGGGATAGCCGGCCCAGTCAGGACAGTTCGGCGCCAGCGATTGTGAGACGCGCCAACATGGCGTTGTTCCGCATCAAAGAAGCGATGATTTTCGCGGTCAACGTGCCGCCGATTCCAGAATTGGGCGCACTGGGCGGTTTTGATTTCCGTTTACAGGATCGTACCGGTCAGGGGCGCGAGAAATTGCTCGATGCACGCAACATGGCCTTGGGTCTTGCGTCGAAGAATCCGATTCTTGCCGGAGTAAGGCCGGAAGGGCAGGAGGTTGCACCACAGTTATTGCTGGATATTGACCGCCTGAAAGCCAGTGCTCTGGGCATCGATATTGCCAACCTGAACGATACGCTGCAATCGGTTCTGGGCGTCGCTTACATCAATGATTTTGTGCGCCAGGGACGTATCTTGCGTGTGCAAATGCAGGCAGAACCGGGCACACGCGCTACACCAGAGCAGATCCTGCGCCTGCCAGTGAGGAATGCCCAAGGCGGTATGGTGCCATTATCTGAAATCGCCACGCCGCACTGGATTGTAGGGTCACCGAAACTGGATCGCTACAACGGCGTGCCTGCGATGAAAATCTCGGGAGGCCCTGCGCCGGGACACAGCAGCGGAGAAGCGATGGAGGCGATGGAGCAGGTTGCGGCACAATTGCCGCCCGGCTTCGGCTTCGATTGGTCCGGTACCTCGTTAGAGGAGCGCTTGTCCGGCAGTCAGGCACCGTTCCTGTTCGGGCTGTCTGTAATCGCGGTTTTCCTTTGCCTGTCAGCCCTTTATGAAAGTTGGTCGATTCCGGCTGCGGTGCTGCTGGTTGTGCCATTGGGCATACTCGGTGCCGTGCTGGCGGTGACTTTGCGCGGCTTGCCCAACGATGTGTATTTCAAGGTAGGTTTGATCGCCATCATTGGTCTGTCATCTAAAAACGCCATCCTGATCATCGAGTTCGCCCGCGACCTGCAAGACAAAGGGCATAGCGTAATGGAGGCAACTCTGGAAGCTTGCCGGCTGAGATTCCGCCCGATATTGATGACTTCCATCGCGTTCATTGTCGGAGTGTTGCCCCTGGCGATTTCCACCGGCGCGGGTGCCAATGGTCGTCACGCCATAGGCACCGGTGTGATGGGGGGCATGATTACCGCTACCGTGCTGGCAGTTTTCCTGGTACCGGTTTTCTTCGTGGTGATCCGTCGGTTCTTCCCCGGCCATGCGCGGCAGCATCAGGAGGATCGTCATGAGTAAGTTTAATAGGAATGTGAATGCATTTGCTCTCCTGCTTCCCGTTTGTCTGTTGGTGGCATGTGCCGTCGGGCCGGATTATAAGCGTCCGGAGATGGTGTTGCCGGAAAGTTGGCCAGCGAAGCAAGATGACACTATCCGGAAAATTAGCCCCACAAATCAACAGTGGTGGCATCTCTACGACGATGCCACACTCGATCAGATCGAAGATGAGGCATTGGCTCATAACGCAGACATCCAGGTGGCTGCCGCGCATGTATTGGAGGTTCGCGCCCAGTTGGGAATAACCAAGGCTGACACCTATCCCACTGTCAGTGCAAACGTTGCGGAGAGCCGTACTCAGAGCAGCTTGGCAGCCATGCAGACGACATCGCCCCGCACCCTTAATTTATCGAATGCCAATTTGGATGCAAGTTATGAACTTGACTTGTGGGGCAAACTCCGCCGTGCCAGTGAAGCTGCACGCGCTGATTTGCTTGGCGCGGAATCTGCCAGGGATGCGGTACTCCTTACCCTTACCAAACAAGTGGCGCAGCAGTATTTCAGCCTTGTCTCAATGGATGTGCAGGAAGCCGCAATCCGCCGCGTGCTTGCAGGTCGCCAGGAAAGACTCACGCTCAACAGGAAACAGCTTGAGGTCGGCGTGATTTCCGAATATGACCTGCATCAGGCCGAAGCCGATACGGCCACCGTGCAATCGCAACTTGCCTCGATAATCCAGACACGCGACAAACAGGAAACTACGCTAACCCTGCTGCTGGGACGCTCTCCACGCGATGTGATGAACAGTGACTTGCATCGCGGCAGCCCGTCCCTTCCGGTAATATCGGTGCCGGATGGGTTGCCTGCAGAATTGTTGTTGCACAGACCCGATCTGAAAGATGCCGAGCAGCGTTTGATAGCATTGAACGCCCGTATCGGCGTTGCCCGTGCACAGTTTTTCCCCTCGATAACCCTGACCTCGTTTCTCGGTAGTGAAAGCGTTGCGTTCGCCAATTTATTCAGCGGCCCGGCGGGAACCTTTCAATTCGCCGCCGGTGTTAGCCAACCGATCTTCAATGCGGGTCGCACAGGTTATATGGTGGATGTAGCCGAAGCTCTCCGGGACCAAGCGTTGATTCAATATAAGCAAGCCGTCGCCAGTGCCTTCGCCGATGTGCATAATGCCCTGACTGCTCTGCAATCCGCACGGCAGGTGCTGGTTTCTGAAAGCACACGCAGCGAAGCTCTGGCACAAGCCTACAAGCAAGCCGAACTGCGTTATCAAGCCGGCATAACTAGCCATCTCGAATTGCTGGATGTGGAACAGAGCTACCTGCAAGCCCAGTTGAACCGCTCGGATGCCGAAAGAGCGCAGCGTAGTGCAGTCGCTGACTTGTTCGTGGCACTGGGAGGAGGGTGGCAACAATAATGTGGGATTCGTGTACGAGTTACTTGTCAAAAAAAAACGCCCTCGCGAGAGCGTTTAATTTTTGTAGCGGGAATTTTCCGGCATTCTTG
>CAIQPV010000305.1 GCA_903873725.1 uncultured Nitrosomonadales bacterium | reverse complement strand
GTTATCGATACTACTCAGGTGATCAAGTTGGAGAAGGCGATTTGCTTGCCGAATGCTCTGCATTAGAAACGTCATTGGAGCGACTTCTGAATCAAAGAGGCCACAAATACTATGTTGTAGATACCTGCCCACTGATCAAGCCACGCATTTCTAAGAGCAGCGCTGCTTTCAGCGCCGTGGGGTAGGCATGAAACTCATGATCATCGAATCCCCAGGCAAGATCAAAAAGCTCGTCGCCATACTGGGTGATGGCTGGGAGATCGCAGCCAGCGTGGGGCACATACGCGATCTTCCACGAAGTCCACTTGATGGAATGGGCGTTCAACCACCAAATTTCACACCGCAGTATGAGTTCATTCCGGCACAGCCAATTCCTGGGCAAGCGGGTAAATTCTACCCATCAGCAGAAGAGCGAATTGCACGACTTAAACAGATCGCCAACAGTGCGGATACTGTATATCTAGCAACCGACCCGGACAGGGAAGGCGAGAGCATCAGCTGGCACCTAAAGGAATGCTTGGGACTCTCGAATCCAAAACGAGTGACATTCGGCGAAATCACCGCTACGGCAGTTAATGCTGGCTTAAAAACGCCACGCACTATTGACATGAATCTGGTGGCGGCACAGGAAGCCAGGCGCGTCCTTGATCGGTTGGTGGGCTATTTGGTCAGTCCTATTTTGAGTAATCAAACTGGGCAAAAGTTGTCAGCCGGTCGCGTGCAAAGCCCTGCCGTGCGCTTAGTAGTGGATCGAGAACGGGAAATCAAAGCGTTTCGCCCAACAAACCATTTTGGTGCCATGCTTTATTTTGGTAAGGCAGAAAAAGAATGGTCAGCTGAATGGCAGGTCCGGCCAAATTTTGTGTCGAAAGACAGCCCGTACTTCATGGATCGCGCATTCGCAACTGCCGTGACCGAAGTTAAGGAAGTGACCGTCAAGACTTTTGACGAGCGCGAAGCACGCCGCAGTCCGCCACCGCCATTCAATACCTCTCTCATGTTGCAAGCGGCAAGCGTGGCTCTGGGGCTTGATCCTAAAGCTGCGATGCAAGCGGCGCAGAAGCTGAATGAGCAAGGGCATATTACTTACCATCGTACCGACAATCCAAACGTGTCGGACGATTCGCTAAAGGATATTTACGCGGAAGCTGCCAAGCTGGGCCTGGATATAGTTGAAATACCGCGCAAGTTTCCATGTCCGGAGGGAGCACAGATCGGCCACCCTGCCATAACACCAACACATTGGAATATTGAAGAGGCAGGTGAAACAAGCGATCAGCGCGCGCTATACAAACTGATTCGCCTGCGCGCTATCGCATGCCAGCTCGCTGATGCTCGCTACAAAGTGCGGACGGTCAGGTTGGAAGCAACCGAGTCTGTGCAGGGCAGGACAGTCGAATTTGACGGCAAAGGGCGAGCTTTAATTTATAGCGGCTGGCTTAAACTCCTCACAACCGATCAGACCGAAGAAGGAGATGAAAAAGAAGCGCCCAATCCGATTCCTGTAGTTAAGCCTGAACAGATATTGGATGTGGCGCATGGCGAGCTACTGGCCAAAAAAACTAAAGCACCTGGCCGATACACGCAAGCATCTCTGGTGAGGAAACTGGAAAGCGAGGGAATAGGCCGCCCGGCTACGTATGCCGCGATTATGGACAACATCGTGACTCGCGGTTATGTGAAAGCAAAGAAATTTCTTGAACCAACCTGCTCGGGCGAACTGATCGTGGACTCGCTCGTGGGCAAATTCAAGTTTATGGACTTGAACTTTACCCGCGACGTGGAAAAAGACCTGGATCTGGTCGCGCAAGGAAAGGCGCGGTTCAGGGACGTAATTCAAAAGGTGTACGACCAACTGCAAAGCGAGTTGGTCAAGCTTGAAATTCCGGGCATGCCGGCGCATACCGCCGTCAAAGCCAAATGCCCTAAATGCAATGGCGTGGTTACTGCCGATGCCCGCACGCTGTCCTGTCAATGCGGATTCAAGCTATGGCGTGACATTGCCGGCCTTTGCCTCACGGATGCGCAATGTGAAACCTTGCTGTCCACAGGTGCGCTTCCTACCACTCACGGCTTCAAGAGCGGAAAAACCGGCAAACCCTTTTCGACCGGCCTGAAATTGGCCGCCGATCTATCCGGAAAAGTGGATTTTGTATTTGAGGAGCGTGCTGTTGCCGGAAGTACTGGTCATGCCAAGACAGCTGCAACATCAGCTCCGGCCTGCCCAAGGTGCAAAAAACTCATGCGTCAACGCACAGGATCCAAAGGAGTTTTTTGGGGGTGTAGCGGATTCCCACATTGCAAAGTCACTGC
>CAIQPV010000304.1 GCA_903873725.1 uncultured Nitrosomonadales bacterium | reverse complement strand
CCGGACGATTCTGGTTCGAGCGGCGCAGTCTCCGATGGCACGTAGCACCCATGGAAGTCCGGACCAGTCGGGCCCACCATGGTCAATCCTTCTACCGGAATCGAACAGGTCAATGGTGTCGGCATCGCGTTTCCCTCTTGGACTCTCAGTATAGTTGCCACGGCGGGTCTGGCATTGTCTGTACCCTGACCTTGCTACACACATAACTCCGTTCACCACTACACGCCGATGCTGATCTCATTCATTTTTGATTCTATGCCTATCCGGTTGGCATAGGTTGTTCTGCATGGCACACGTGTAGCCCCTGCTAGTTTCCTCAACACGAGGAAGTGCTCGCATCCCAGAGTCCGGCGAATTCCCATCAACCTGTGCCAACCGGATAAGTGATGCTGCGAAACCGTTTTGGCCGTCATTCCCGCGCAGGCGGGAATCCAGTTCGTTCGTTAAACTTGGGGTTAAACAGCAATCAGATGTACGCACTGAATTCCGTATCAAGCCCGGAATGACGAAAGCATAGGTTGGCTCTATGTGATCCGTAGTGGGTAATTACAACTGTAACTATCTTACGTAACGACCGTGGATCACACCAGGAAGGAGCAGAACCCAGTCTCCATGAAAGGGGGATTTTATTAAGAATACGGCTAGCAACATAAGGTGGCGCCCCTCGCAGCGCGGCGACCCATTGCTCACCTACAAATCATGGTGGTCATCTAACTGCAGATATCCTCTACACATTCAGGCAATTATGCAGCAGACAACCCGCTTCGATCTCAAACCTGCCAGGAAGTCCTACCCACTGTCTTTCATATAGAGCCTTTGTGGTCTGTCCATGGCCGGCCATAGCTATTGATAACCTATTTTATCAAGAGTAGCGTGACGCGCAGGGACGTGCCGGCCACCGCCAGCAACATTGTCAAACATGGACAACGATTGTTAGGCTTGTAACCTCTGGCATGACCCAATGCTTGGAGGCACCCATGACGATGAACATCAACCTGACCCCGCAGCTGGAAGAACTGGTGCGCTCGAAAGTGACCTCGGGTTTGTACAACTCCGCCAGCGAGGTGGTGCGCGAGGCCTTGCGGCTGATGGAGCGCGAAGACCAGCTGCGCGCGGCGGCACTGGCGCAGCTTCGGCAAGACATCCAGGCGGGTCTCGATAGCGGACCCGCGACACCACTCGATATGGAAGAGATCAAGGCCGAAGGCCGCCGTTTGCGCGCCGCGAGGCTTGCAAACGGTGGCGGTCTGGCTTGACGATGGCGTGTGTCCTCAAGCGTCCGCTTGCCTACTCCGACCTTGCCGAAATCTGGTCGTTCATCGCGGACGATAGTGAATCCGCTGCGGATCGTTTTCTCGGTGTTCTGGACCAGAAGTTCCGACTGTTGGCCACCCAGCCACGGTTGGGGCGGTTGCGCCACGAACTGATGCCAGCGCTACGCAGCCTTCCGGTTGGTCGCTACGTAATCTTCTACCTGCCTATTGCGGATGGCATCGAGTTGCTGCGTATCCTGCATGGTGCGCGCGACATAGGGGTGCATGATTTTTAAGAAGATGATGGCGAATGAAGTGAGCGACATACTGACCACGACGACTGCGATTGTATCGTCTGGTCGGCTCCTGACCGCTGCCGACTTCCAGCGCCTGGCCGACGT
>CAIQPV010000303.1 GCA_903873725.1 uncultured Nitrosomonadales bacterium | reverse complement strand
TACGCGACTAAAATAATAGCCGCGTTCCATGCCTTATCTTCTAAATCCGTTGTGGAGTGGAAAAAAGAGTATACGGATAGTTTGTTTTCCGATGGCTGAAGCACGCTATCCAGAGAGGCCTAGCAACAACGCAGATCAATAGAGTACCTCGGGTCCTTAGCGCGCATAGTGGCACTTCGCGACTTACCTAACAGCAAAATTGACTTCCGTGAAGCTGCCGTTGGCGAATGACCCACTGGCCGATTGCACTCATTCACCAACGACCGCTTCGGAGCATCCAAAATATCATATTTCTTATGGTGGTACGTAAAAGAAATGCTAAAGTCCGGTACCCCCGAGTTATAGGAAACATCATGGCAATCAAAGCAACTATCTTTAAAGCTAATCTGCAAATTGCGGATATGGAGCGTCACTACTATCACGATCACTCGTTGACGCTGGCCCGGCATCCGTCTGAAACAGATGAACGACTTATGGTCCGCTTGCTGACGTTTGCTTTGCATGCGCATGAGTATCTTGAATTCGGTCAGGGGATGACGAACGATGAGGAGGCGGATTTATGGCGCAAGGATTTAACCGGGGCGATTGAGTTATGGATCGATGTTGGTATCCCGGATGAGAAGCTGATTCGAAAAGCCTGCGGCCGCTCCAATCAAGTAGTGGTGTATTGCTATGGGGGGCGTGTGGCCGACATGTGGTTTGCGCAAAACAGCACCCAGTTTGCACGGCAGAATAATCTTATCATCATCAACCTGCCTGTGGCGAGCACACAAGCGCTGGCCAAACTGGCACAACGCAACATGAGTTTGCAATGTACCATTCAGGACGGGCAGGTGTGGTTGAGTGATGGCAACGAAAGCGTGCAAGTGGAGCGCATGATGTTGAAGGCTGCCGCTTGAATCTGACATTAAACCTTGACCTGTCTGTAATAGTGATGACCTGTTAGAATACGCGAGTTTTTTAGTCAACATAATTATTATGCAAGACAATAAAGATTCCATGACTCCCGTTGAACGCCGCGCAAGTATTGGCCTGGCGGGTATTTACGGCCTGCGTATGCTGGGCCTGTTCATCATTCTGCCGATTTTCGCCATCTATGCGCAGCAACTGCCCGGCGGAGAGAGCCAGACATTGGTCGGCATCGCACTCGGCGCCTATGGATTGACTCAGGCCATTCTGCAGATCCCTGCGGGCTGGCTGTCCGACCGATTCGGGCGCAAACCGGTAATTTACGCGGGGTTGATCCTGTTTGCCGTCGGCAGTTTCGTTGCGGGATCGGCTGACAATATTTACTGGATCATCGCCGGGCGCGTGATTCAGGGGGCGGGTGCTATCAATGCTGCGGTGATGGCATTGACAGCCGACCTGACGCGCGAGGAGCACCGCACCAAGGCAATGGCGATGATCGGCATCACCATCGGTATCACCTTCTCGATTTCACTGGTGTTGTCGCCGTTGCTGTACCAGATAATCGGCGTGCCGGGCATTTTCAAACTGATCGGCATGCTCGCCCTGTTGGCGATGGCAGTGGTGGCGTTGGTGATCCCGCAACCGGCAATTACCCGCTTCCATTCCGATACCGAGGCTACAACAAAGAAATTGGGCGAGGTGCTGCGCAACAAGGATTTGCTGCGCCTCGACTTCGGCATTTTTTCGCTGCACGCCATCCTGATGTCGGTATTCATGCAAGTGCCGTTCATTTTGCGGCAGGATGGGCTGGAGGCTTCGCAGCATTGGCAGGTCTATCTGCCCGTCATGCTGGTTGCATTCGCGCTGATGGTGCCGCCGATCATTGTTGCCGAGAAAAAGGCCAGAATGAAAGAGGTATTCATGGGTGCGGTGGCGCTGGCGGCACTGGCGCAACTGTCGCTGATGTTGTTGCAACACAGCGTGTGGGGTGTGGCATTGGCGCTACTGGTTTTCTTTACCTCATTCAACGTCCTGGAGGCGACGCTGCCTTCGATGATCAGCAAGATCGCACCGCTGGACGCGAAGGGAACCGCAATGGGCGTGTACAGCAGTGTGCAATTTCTCGGCGCGTTCTTTGGCGCGGCGGCAGGCGGTCTCCTGATGCAACATTTCGGCGGCAACGCGGTGTTCGTTTTCGCGATAGGATTGCTGCTGTTGTGGCTGCTGGTGGCGAGCACCATGCAGCCTCCTGCGGCGGTACGCACCAGGCTGTATCATTTGCCGGAGATGGACGGGGGGAATTCGCTCACACTGCGGCGGAGACTGGCACAAGTTCGGGGCGTGCGCGAAGTGATGGTTGTTGGAGCCGAGGGGATGGCCTGCCTCAAAGTTGATATGCAAGGCTTTGATGAGGAGGCGGTAGAACGACTCTTGCCCAAGGAGTATTAATTTGTAATGCCTGCACCAAGCCGTGGTGCGATGCCCCGATTAAGTGCATGTGTTTTACAGATAGTTATTCAAATAAAATCTAATAAATTGATTTTCTGATAAAATTATCTTGGCTCGGTTTATGCTTTTGGTATAACAGCTTAAGATTAATCTAACAAAAACTTGCGATGAAAACTGCCTACGATGAAATGTATGCCGCTGACGGCTCGGTACGGGAGAGTTACCGGAGCTACGCAAGCTGGCTGCAATCAACCGATGATGACGTGATAGCGCACAAGCGTGAGGAAGCCGACATGGCGTTTCATCGCGTTGGCATTACCTTCGCCATGTATGGCGAGGATGCCGGGCAGGAGCGCCTCATCCCCTTTGATATTGTACCGCGCATTATTCCCGCACACGAGTGGAAGCGTCTGGCTGACGGTCTGCGGCAGCGGGTCAAGGCATTGAACGCATTCCTGCATGATATTTATCACGATCAGGAAATTCTCAAGGCAGGACGTATTCCTGCCAGACAGGTTCTCGGTAATTCCCAGTTTCGCCAGGAAATGGTCGGGGTAACTGTGCCCGAGCAAATCTATGCCCACATCGCCGGCGTCGATTTGGTACGCGCAGATAATGGTGATAAACCCGCTGAGTACTTCGTGCTTGAAGACAACTTGCGCACCCCGTCAGGCGTGTCGTACATGCTTGAAAATCGCAAGATGATGATGCGGCTCTTCCCCGAGCTGTTTGCGCGCCATGCAATTGCTCCGGTCGAACACTATCCGGATCTGCTATTGAACAATTTGCGCTCGGTTGCCCAGGTAGGTATTGCCAATCCAAATGTGGTTGTGCTGACACCGGGACAGTTCAACAGCGCCTATTTCGAGCATGCCTTTCTTGCGCAGCAAATGGGCGTCGAGTTGGTTGACGGCAATGATCTTTTCGTTCGTGACGAAACGGTATTTATGCGTACTACGCAGGGACCGCAGCGCGTCGATGTGATCTACCGCCGGATCGACGACGATTTCCTCGATCCCCGGGCCTTCCGCAAAGATTCCATGCTGGGCGTTCCCGGCTTGTTCTCGGCCTATCGTGCCGGCAATGTCACGCTGGCCAATGCCGTTGGCACCGGGATTGCCGACGACAAGGCGATCTATATGCATGTTCCTGAAATGATCCGCTTCTACTGTGGCGAGGAACCCATTCTGTCGAATGTCCCGACTTGGGAATTAGGCAAACCAGAAGATCGCCAGTATGTTCTGGCACACCTGGCGGAACTGGTGGTCAAGGAGGTTCACGGATCCGGCGGCTACGGCATGTTGGTCGGGCCAACCGCGACGGGAGATGAAGTTGCCTTTTTTCGCGAAAAAATTGTCGCTGAGCCCGAAAAATATATCGCACAGCCAACGCTGTCCCTGTCAACCTGTCCAACCTATGTCGAGAGCGGGGTAGCACCGCGCCATATCGACCTGCGTCCGTATGTGCTCTCCGGCAAGAATATCACCATGGTGCCCGGCGGGCTTACGCGCGTGGCACTGAAGGAAGGTTCGCTGGTCGTTAATTCATCTCAGGGCGGCGGCACCAAAGACACCTGGGTGCTGGAAAACTAACGGGAAACCAATATGCTTTCATCCACCGCAGATCATCTATACTGGAAAGCCCGCAGCATGGAACGTGCAGAGAACACCGCGCGCATGCTGGATGTCACCTACCGCATGTCGCTGCTCAAGCAGGTGGTAGTCGAGCCTCACCACGAATGGCGCGCCATGCTTTCAATCAGCGGATTGCATGAGGACTTCGAGGCACGCTACCCGGATCCCAGCGCTAAAAACGTGATGCACTTCATGGCACTGGACGAGAAAAATCCGGGCAGCATTTATAACAGCATCTTCAACGCCCGTGAAAATGCACGCGCGGTTCGTGGTTCGATCACCTCGGAAATGTGGGAGGCACTCAATCAAACCTGGCTGGAAATGCACCGGATACATGCCGAAGGAATCGCCGAAGATGGGATATCTAGGTTTTTTGATTGGGTGAAGGAGCGTTCGCATCTTTCGCGCGGGATCGCGCACGGTACTTTGCTGCGTGGCGACGCGTATCGTTTTCTGCGTCTGGGGACTTTTTTCGAACGTGCCGACAATACCGCGCGTATTCTGGACGTTAAGTACCATATCCTGTTGCCCAGCCTGAGCGACGTCGGCGGTGCCGCAGACTATTACCAGTGGGGAGCCCTGTTGCGTTCAGTCTCGGCCTTCGAATCCTATCGCAAGGTGTATCGTGATCAGATCACCCCAAAACGGGTCGCCGAATTGCTGATACTGCGTCCCGACATGCCGCGTTCACTCACTGCCTGCATGAACGAGGTCAATCGTCTCATGAAGGAAATCAACGGACCGCGTTCCGGCGAGCTGTCACGTCGTTGCGGTCTGCTTCATGCAGAGCTGAGTTTTGGCAGCATTGATGATATATTCGCGCGCGGCTTGCACGAATACCTGTCCGAATTTCTCGAACGTATCTACGAACTGGGCGATTTGATCAACACCACCTATTTCTGGTCAACGGACGAATGACGCCCGTTTTCATTTATAACCTGTGTTCTGGAACTTGCCCGCGAGTGCCTATTCATTTAATGTACGCCCCTCTTGCCAACTGATCGTCCGATGAAATCCGAGGGGAAATTTACATGAGCTATTGTGTAGCAACCATGATTGATGCCGGTATCGTTTTTGCGTCCGATTCACGCACCAACGCCGGGGTGGACAATATTTCCAGTTTTCGCAAAATGAAAACCTTTGTACGATCCGGTGATCGGGTGCTGGTAATTGTCAATTCCGGAAATCTTGCTGTCACCCAAGCCACCATCAATTATCTTGAGCAGGCGATAAGGCGCAATACCGAGCCCAATTTGATGAGCGTCAATTCGATGTATGAAGTGGCCGAACTGATCGGGGTCGCGTTGCGCGAGGTGCGTCACCGCGACGGCCCATTCCTGATGGAAAACAATGTCGATGGCAGCGCCAACTTTATCGTTGGCGGGCAGATCGCGGGAGAGTATCAGCGTCTTTTCATGGTTTATTCGGAAGGAAATTTCATTGAGGCAACGCCGGAAACGCCCTACTTCCAGATCGGTGAAGTCAAGTACGGGAAACCCATCATTGACCGTGTAATCAGTGCCGAGACCTGTATGGACGACGCCATCAAGTGCGTTCTGGTGTCATTTGATTCGACCATGCGTTCGAACCTGTCGGTAGGCATGCCGATTGATCTCGCCTGTTACACCCGTGAATCGTTGCAACTCAACCGTATCCATCGTTTTGACGAGCAGGATGCGTACATGCAGTGTCTGCGCCAAAGTTGGGGCGAAGGTGTGCGCCGCGCCTTTGCCCAGTTGCCCAATTATGAATGGTAATGGTTGGCTATCGCACCGCCCCGATGTAGCTTTCTCGCCTTGAAAGGTTTCCAATGACCATCCGCGTTGCGCTCAACCACCAGACCAGTTATAGCTTTGACCGTACGGTGAGTCTCTGGCCGCATGAGATAAGGTTGCGCCCTGCCGCGCATAGTCGCACACCTATCCTGAGTTATTCCCTCAACGTCGAACCTGCCGGGCATTTCCTTAACTGGCAGCAGGATCCGTTCGGCAACTGGGTCGCCCGCCTGGTTTTCCCGGAGAAGGCAGAATCGCTGAAAATCACTGTCGATCTGGTGGCCGACATGACGGTGATCAATCCTTTCGATTTCTTCATCGACGAATTTGCCACCAACTTTCCTTTCGAGTATCCGGATGGTTTGAAGCGTGAGCTGAGTCCGTATCTTGAGGCCGATCCTGCCTTGCCTTTGCTTGATGAATGGATCAAGAAAACAAAGAATGAGTTGCTGAACAAAGAGCTGCGCACCATCGACATGCTGGTCGGCATCAACCAGCGGGTGAAGAATGACGTCGGTTACATCGTTCGTCTCGAAGCGGGTGTGCAGACACCGGAACAAACCCTTGAACTCAAGCGCGGCTCCTGTCGCGACTCTGCCTGGTTGCTGGTTCAGGTATTGCGCCACCTGGGACTGGCGGCGCGGTTTGCCTCGGGCTATCTCATCCAGCTAAAGGCGGATGTAAAGGCACTCGATGGCCCATCGGGAACCGACCATGACTTCACGGACCTGCATGCATGGACGGAGGTGTATATTCCGGGCGCCGGCTGGGTCGGCCTCGACCCCACCTCCGGCCTGCTGGCCGGCGAAGGCCATATACCGCTGGCCTGCACAGCGATGCCATCCTCGGCTGCGCCGGTAATCGGGGCAACTGATGTGTGCGAAACGCACTTTGATTTTTTAATGCGTGTCACCCGTATTCATGAAGACCCGCGCGTCACCCAACCCTATACTGAAGCGCAATGGCAGGCAATACTTGACCTCGGTCACCAGGTTGACGACGAGCTTAACAAGCATGACGTGCGGCTTACCATGGGCGGTGAACCGACCTTTGTTTCCATAGACGACATGGAAGGGCCAGAGTGGAATTTCACTGCCTTGTCAGACAAGAAACGCGAACTTTCGGGAGAATTACTCAACCGTCTGCAAGGCCATTTTGCACCGGGAGCCATGCTGCATTTCGGCCAGGGCAAGTGGTATCCAGGCGAGCCGCTGCCACGTTGGGCCTTGGGTTGTTACTGGCGTAAGGATGGTAAAGCGCTATGGAATGACCGAAAACTTCTGGTGACTTCGGACGGTGAAGGAACACAGCAAACAAAGGATGCATTGAACTTCATTCGCCGCCTCGCGCAAGAGTTGGGGCTGGATGAGAGCTTCGTGATTCCGGCGTACGAAGACGTGACCAAGGTCATTGATCAAGAGCAGCGCTGGCCGGAGAATTTCGATCCGCTCTCGGCAAATCTGAAAAAAGCAGATGAACGACGCCGGCTGGCAAAGATGATCGAACGCGGCCTTGGTGAGCCGGTAGGCTATGTGCTGCCGTTAAAAGCCTTGCCACCGAAGACTGGTCGGCGAGCTAACAAGTCCATCGAATCAGCCATTTTTTGCTCCAGCCCGTGGCCGTTGCGGCGCGAACATCTTTATTTGATAACCGGGGATTCGCCGCTGGGTTTGCGTCTCCCGCTTGCCTCATTGCCTTGGGTGGCACCCGAAGACAAGGAAGAAGAATTCGGTCGCGATCCGTTTGATGCGGCAGGTGAATTGCCCGACGTCAAGACCATACAGAAGAAGTCGAAAGTGTCGGCCAGTTCGCCCAAGGATGGCTATGACCCGCGCGAAATTGTGCACACGGCTTTGTGTGCCGAAGTGCGTGCCGGGGTGTTGTGTGTATTCCTGCCACCGGTGCCTTTGCTGGAAGATTTTGTCGCGCTGCTGACAGCGATAGAAAACACTGCCGCCGCACTGAAACTGGCGTTACGGCTGGAGGGTTACACGCCCCCGTCCGACCCGCGCCTGAAAGAATTCCGCATTACCCCCGATCCCGGCGTAATCGAAGTGAACATCCACCCGGCCAGTACCTGGGCACAGTTGGTGGAGAATACTCAAACCCTTTACGAAGAAGCTCGCCAGACCCGTCTGGGCACCGAGAAATTCATGCTTGACGGCCGTCATACCGGCACCGGCGGCGGCAACCACGTCACCCTCGGCGCGGCAACACCGGCTGACTCACCCTGCCTGCGGCGACCGGATGTGCTGATGAGCCTGATTACTTATTGGCAGCATCACCCTGCGCTATCCTATTTGTTTTCCGGCCTGTTTATCGGCCCCACCAGCCAGGCGCCGCGAGTGGATGAAGCGCGGCATGAAAGTCTCTATGAGCTGGAAATTGCCTTTCAGCAAATGGCCGAGCATCTGAAAACCGGCGAAGAAAGTCTGCAACCGTGGCTGGTAGATCGCTTGCTGCGCAATCTGCTGGTTGATCTATCCGGAAATACGCATCGCGCGGAATTCTGCATTGACAAACTGTATTCTCCCGACAGCGCGACCGGGCGCCTCGGCCTGGTCGAGTTCCGTGGTTTTGAAATGCCGCCACACGCGCAAATGTCGTTGTTGCAAATGTTGCTGCTGCGTGCGTTGGTTGCCCGCTTTTGGCAAACGCCGTATCGGGGCAATCTCTCGCGCTGGGGAACCGAGCTGCATGACCGCTACATGCTGCCGCATTTCGTGGCGCAGGACATGCGCGATGTTGTCCGGGACTTGCAGCGCGCCGGCTATGCTTTCGAATTCGATTGGTTTGCACCTTTCGTTGAGTTCCGTTTTCCACGCTTTGGCACGGTAGTCTACCAGGGCATCGAGATCGAACTGCGTCAGGCCATCGAGCCCTGGCATGTGCTGGGCGAAGAAGTTGCTGCCGGGGGCACCGCGCGCTATGTTGATTCGTCGGTCGAGCGCATGCAGGTGAAGGTGCGCAACATGAACGACAATCGCCATATCCTCACCTGTAATGGGCGTCCCCTGCCGCTGACTGCCACCGGTATGCGTGGCGAATATGTCGCCGGTGTGCGCTACCGCGCCTGGTGTCCGCCCTCCGGTCTGCACCCGACCATCGGTGTGCAGGCACCGCTGGTGTTCGATTTGGTGGATAGCTGGAGTGGCCGTTCTATCGGCGGCTGCACCTACCACGTTGCGCATCCGGGTGGCCGCAACTACGACACATTCCCGGTCAACGCCAACGAGGCAGAATCACGCCGTGTCGCGCGTTTCTGGAATCACGGCCACACGCCCGGCAAAATGCATGTGCGACGCGAGGGACGCAATCCCGACTATCCCCTGACTCTGGATTTGCGCCGCGCCCCGGAGTCGATGATGGAAGGTGAACCCGGCCAGCCCAGCGAATTGATCCAGCAAGAACAACAGGAACAACAATAGCGTCTAATTGCCGCCACAAGAAGCAAACATGTCAACAATCAGATTGACGAGCAGGCGGCTTATTGATGATTAATTATTCTGGCTGGCCTGTTGTATGATAATGGTTTAATTTCACCGACTACTTGAAAATAAAATTTAAAGCACTGGCCTGCGAACAGCAAGAGTAAGGTGAGACAGTATTGAAGAAAATGGCAGTCGTATCGTCAAAACCCTAAACTTGCGGGAAACTCGGTGGTGAATGCCCTGTCGGTTATTAAAGTGATTTTTGATGTTATCACTATCCCGCAGGATATACAGGAGAGTAAAATCTCCCGCTGATTCCACAGTAGCGCCTGTACAAGCCGGACGAGGTCACAGATATTTTCCATACCTCTAGCCCGACCAAGCGGCGTTCCTGAAGGGACTAACGGGATATATAATGATTTGCCACAAGAGCATGCTATTGCATTGACTTGGTGTGCGCCAAGAGGAAGGGCGTACCGGTAAATGGCATGAACTGAAGCAAAGTTTCCGTTTCATGGTAACTGAATCCTCATTCTCAATGACAAGGAGTTTTGTAATGGCTGAAAAAAGAGAAGTTGTTGTTTTAAGCGCGGTACGTTCCCCCATCGGAACTTTTGGCGGCTCGCTCGCCGGCATCGAACCGTCCGAATTGGCCGGCACCGTGATGAAAGAAGCTGTACTCCGCTCCGGTGTTGATCCCGTGCAGATCAATTACGTTACGGTGGGAACCTGTATTCCGACCGATTCACGTTACGCCTATACCTCCCGCGTGGCTTCTATCCAGGCAGGTTTACCGATGGAATCCGTGGCAATGCAGGTGAGTCGCCTCTGCTCTTCAGGTCTGCAGGCAATCGTGACGACCGCGCAGAACATCATGCTGGGAGACTGCGATTACGGTATCGGCGGCGGCGTCGAAGTCATGTCGCGCGGCAGCTACATGGCCCCGGCCATGCGCTCGGGTGCCCGAATGGGTGACACCCAACTGGTCGACATGATGGTCGCTGTGCTGACCGACCCGTTTGGTGTTGGTCACATGGGCATAACCGCCGAAAATCTCGCTACCAAGTGGAACATCACCCGTGAAGAGCAGGATGCCTTCGCTCTCGAATCGCAACGCCGCGCGGCTGCAGCCATAGCTGACGGACGTTTCAAGTCGCAAATCGTTCCCATTACCCTGAAGAGCCGCAAGGGCGACACGGTGTTCGATACAGACGAACATGGCAAGCCCAATACCACACTGGAGTCGCTGGCCAAAATGAAACCGGCCTTCAAAAAGGACGGTACGGTCACCGCCGGCAATGCATCCGGGATCAATGATGGCGCAGCCTTTTTTGTTCTGGCTGCGGCTGACATTGCTGCCAAGGCGGGTCATAAGCCAATTGCCCGCCTGGTTTCCTATGCTATCGCCGGAGTACCAAACGAAATCATGGGCGAAGGCCCGATTCCTGCCACGAAATTGGCGCTCAAGAAGGCTGGACTGACTCTCGACCAGATGGATATCATTGAAGCCAACGAAGCCTTTGCAGCACAAGCCATTGCAGTAAATCGTGGTCTTGGTCTGGATCCGGCGAAAACCAATCCCAATGGCGGTGCCATTGCTTTGGGTCACCCGGTAGGTTGTTCCGGCGCATTCATCGCCACCAAGGCGTTGTATGAACTGCAACGCATCAGTGGCAAATATGCCTTGGTGACGATGTGTATAGGCGGGGGGCAGGGTATCGCTGCCGTTTTCGAACGCATATAAAATCGTCCCGGTATAACAGGGAACCCGGCTTGAATGGCCGGGTACTAAATAGCCCCGCCGCACGCGGCGGGGAATTCGATCCGAAAGAATAGAATTTCAATTCCGCCAGATTGCTATCCCGCCAGATTCCAACCATAGGTC
>CAIQPV010000302.1 GCA_903873725.1 uncultured Nitrosomonadales bacterium | reverse complement strand
TGTCTGACTGGTATAACACTGTTTTTTCAGAGCCCAATACACAAGTTGCTTAGCCTATGCAAATATCACCGGCAACGATTCATTACATAGAAAGGATTCCCAAGACAGCACTTCAGCTTGCGATCATCGGCAAGGATCCATTTCCTTCAGATCCTACTGGCATTCCGTTCTGCAAACCATTTTGGGAGCAACAGTTGGCTTGGAACTGCTCAGGTCTTTATGTACTTCGTTCTCTCGGGCTAGACCTAGATATTATTCAAGATGCTCACCTAACACCGATATCATTATTTGAGTCTCTCCTCGCCGAAGGCATCGTGTTCCTAAACGCATCTTACACAACTATAGAAGGGAAAATCACTCAATCCAGACATATTCCGCAGCTCAGAGCCGCGTATGAACTGAACAAGAACATTATTCAATCTGCTGAGACGGTCATCTACTGCGGTGAAGCATCGAAGATCAAATGGGTCGCACCGATCAAACGTACAGGAAGCCACTGTGTGGTGCATCCAGATGTGCGTAACAAGAACCGGCGGATAACATCTAATAGATGGCATAAATGGTGGGACACTAATGCACTTGCCGATAGGCTGAGAGCGGCTTTGTGAAAGTGCCTTGAATCCGATTTTTTGTCATAATCGTTAAGCCGTAACCAGTTCTGGATAACGCTTTTGCCAATACCGATGGAGGTGCATTGGCACAACGCGGATTTACCAAATTTACTAAAAGGATTGCTCGTGCAATGTGAACAGTTGTTCAGACGTGAATACGCGAAAAGGGATCGGTAATGGAATCCAACCGCATCGAATATAAACGCGAACTCACCGATACGCTTGAGAAAGAGGTCGTAGCTTTCCTCAACTACCACGATGGTGGCGTGATCTACCTTGGCATCGGCAATGATGGAGCAGCGCATGGCGTTACCGATTGCGATGCCGTTCAGCTTGCCGTCAAGGATCGGCTAAAAAATAATATTCAACCCTCCTGCCTTGGCTTGTTCGACGTGATTCATGAGACTCGTGATGGCAAAGAGATCATCAAGATCATCGTTGCCAGCGGCATGGAAAAACCATATTACTTGCGCAAATTTGGCATGTCCGAGAAAGGTTGCTTTATCCGTATAGGTAGTGCCTGTGAACCCATGCCGGTGCGCATGATTGAGGAACTGTTTGCTCGCCGCACACGCAACTCCATTGCCCGCATCCGTTCACCCCGGCAAGACCTCAGCTTCGAACAGCTAAAAATTTTCTATCAGGAAGCCGGCTTTACCTTGGGTGATAAGTTTGCCGCCAACCTGGAACTGCTCACCGAGGACGGCGCATACAACTACGCGGCTTACCTGCTGGCCGATCTTAATGGCAATTCGGTGCAGGTGGCGAAATACGCGGGCGCTGACCGGGTTGATCTGCTGGGTAGCAAGGACTATGGCTTTTGCTGTCTGGTCAAAACATGCAAGCAAGTGCTCGACCGGATTGAAGGCATCGAAAATCGAACCATCACCCGGATTACGCCGCGAGAACGGATTAACCGCCATCTATGGAACCCGGTCGCACTGCGCGAGGCGGTGATCAACGCCATTATCCACAACGACTACAGCACCGAACTGGTACCCAAGTTTGAAATCTTTACCGACCGGCTGGAAATTACCTCGGCAGGGGTTATTCATCCCGATCAAGAGCAGAATGATTTTTTTGCCGGTTACTCCATGCCACGCAACAAAACCCTGATGCGGGTATTCAAGGATTTGGATATGGTGGAATACCTCGGCTCTGGTATGCCACGCATACTCAAGGCCTATTCCCGCGAGTCGTATACTTTCTCTAAACATTTCGTTCGCACCGTATTCCCGATCTCGCAGGAGGCTCTGGCACTGGAGAGAGAGGTGGCCGAAGCTGCGGCAGAAAAAATCGCCCCCAATGAACTACAGGAAAGCACTACAGGAAAGCACTACGGGAAAGAACTACAGGAAAGCGATGCCGCCGCCTATATTCTTGATCTGTGTCGCGCTAATCCCGCCATTACTATTCCCGAGATGGCTGCAAAGTTAGGGCTGACTGAGGATGGCATCAATTACCACCTGGGCAAGCTTCGCGCACAAAAACGACTTGCGCGTGTGGGTGGAAGAAAGTTTGGTCGCTGGGAAATTGCGGGAAACGGCGATGAGTAGCCATCTGCAATAATCAAAAACTCTCCAAGCGGGCGCACTTTCTGAGCCTCCCGTATGAAATCATGTGCGTGGTCACTTCTATATGCCGGTGGAGAGAGTCTATTTTGATTCCGGTAATTTTCTGAAAGGCGCATTATGAAATTTCAGCATTTGTTCGTTGCGGCAATAACAGCAGTTTCCTTGATGGGTTGTGCCACTGAACCACCATTGCCACCTGTGAGTCGTTCTGCTCCCAATGCAGATCAGCAGTCTGAACTTGTTCACGCTGTTCTTGATGGATTAAAAGACGCTGATTCAGCTAAATTTGGGCGGATAACAGTGATTGATGGTGGCAAGGGTGCCTGCGTTACAGTCAATGCCAAAAATTCGGCCGGTGGATATAACGGTTTTCAGCAGGCAATTTTATCAAACCTCAGTATGACAAACATGGGGATGTCTGGATGGTTACTTGTCGGAATTATGGATGTTAGCCACGAGCTATGCATAGACGCACTCCATCATGAATTAAATAAGTAATCGTCATCGCACTCAGATGAAGCTCTAGACTCATAAATATTCACTTAACTTGGAAGGTAAGAAAATGAAAAAATTAATCGGTATAGTTGTAGTAAGCTGGGTAGTGTTTTCGATATCTGTCGCGAGTGCGGCGGAGGAAAAGTACTACGGTAAAGATGGGTCTTATCAGGGCCGCACTACCAGTGATGGAAAAAGCTACGGTAGCGATGGGTCTTATCAAGGCCGCACTGATAGCAATGGGCAAGTGTACGGTAAAGATGGTTCTTACGACGGTCGCATTCAAAGCGATGGAAAAATATACGGCAAGGATGGCTCTTACGAAGGCCGCGTTCAAAGCGATGGAAAGCACTAAAACAGCGACGGCCACTCAATATTGGTTGATATAACTGCGAGACGAATTTTGATGATCATTATGATGTGTACCAACTAATATCATGGCTATGATCTCGCCAAGTGCTGTAGATGATGTCGCTGCGGGGATTGGGCGTGCCTTATTTCGACAATTACTTAATCCGCCCAGCGATAATGAGCTTCCCCCGCTAAATAGTCTTCCAAAGGTGACGAAAATAACGTTACTTTGAAAGGAAGATGATAATGAAGAAAATACCGAATCAGGCCTACACGACAGAGTTTAGGGAGCTTGCGGTCAAGCGGGTTAAGGATGGTCAAACGATTGGTGCTGTAGCCAAGGAACTGGGGCTAATAGAGCAAACGCTACGTAATTGGGTAAAGGCAGCAGCGGCAGGCAAGCTTATTGGGGCTGGAAGCAAGATTGTCACGCCGGAGCAAATGGAGCT
>CAIQPV010000301.1 GCA_903873725.1 uncultured Nitrosomonadales bacterium | reverse complement strand
TCCGGACCCGCTTAGCGTCCTTATCGTCACCAGTGCGCTCGAGATTGTATGGCCGAGACGCCCGAACAAACGCCGTTCGAAACCGCGGACTCGCCGCCTTTGGCGCCGGCGGCGGCGCCGCTATGTTATGTGGTCGACGATGACGCCAGCATTCGCCACTTTCTGTCGCTGGTGTTGCACGGCGCCGGCGTCGACACGATGGAATTCCCGGACGGCAGCGGCCTGCGCGCCGCGCTGCAACGCCGCGTTCCCGACCTCGTCTTCCTCAACATCTCGCTTGAAGCCGCCGACTCGATCGAGACGGTGATTGCGCTCGGCGATGCCGGCTTTCACGGCCACGTTCAGTTGACCAGCATGCGCGGGGCCGCGGTGCTCGATCATGTCAAGAACATCGGCCTGCAACACAAACTCAACATGCTGCCGGCGCTCAAGAAGCCGTTCGAGACCGACGCCATCATCAAGATCCTGAGCGATCTCAAGCTCGGCACGGCGGTGGCGGCGGCCTCGACCATCGACCTCGACGAGGCAATCACCAACGGCTGGATGGAATTCTGGTATCAACCCAAGATCGACCTGCGCAAGAAACAGCTGGCCGGCGCCGAGGCCTATGCGCGGGCCCGTCATCCTCTCTATGGCACTGCCCTGCCCGGCGCTTTCATGCCGAACGCGACCGAATCGAGCGTCATCAGGCTGTCCGAAATGGCGCTGAGCAGCGCGCTTAAAGCCGGCCTGACGTTCTCGAAGCTCGGATTGAACCTGCGCCTGACGGTCAATATTCCGGTGAATGCGCTGGAAAAGATGCAGGTCGAGGATATCGTCCGCAGCCATCGGCCGATCGCGTCGAAGTGGGCGGGCCTCATCATCGACGTGCCGGAAGAGCAGATCGTCACCGATCTCGCTCTCGCCAGCAAACTCGCCACCCGCCTCGAACGCTGCAATGTGCGCCTCGCCATCGACGATTTCGGCCGCGGCACTTCCTCGCTGGCCCGGCTCGGCGAAATGCCGTTCGCCGAACTCAAGCTCGACCGCTCCTTCGTCGCCGACTGCGGCTCCGACCGGGTCAACGCGCCGCTTTGCAAGACGGTGATCGACCTCGCCCATAATTACGGCCGGGTCGCGGTCGCCATGGGTATCGAGAAGGCCGCCGACGCCATGGCGCTGGTCAGCATGGGTTGCGATTTCGGCCAGGGTTTCCTGCTCGGCCAGCCGATGCCGGAAGAACGCTTTATTTCGCTGCTGCGCCAGCGCGCCGGCGCCAATGGCCGCACTCTGGCGCCCGTCGGCAAATAGTCTTTTCCCAAATCCCGGACTTAGTGCGTCCAGGCGTCGCAACGCTTGAAGGCGAAATTATCCGAATAGGACATGATCCGGCGGCTGCGCGGTTTGGCTTCGAAGGCCTGATAGGCAATGCCATGACGCTCGCAATAGGCCACCGCCTCGGCTTGCGTGTCGAAACGCAGGCGCAGCTGCTGGCGCATGTCGCCGGATGAGGTCCAGCCCATCAGCGGCTCGACCCGGCGCGGTTCCTCCAGCTCGAATTCAAGCACCCAGGCCTTGGTATTGGCCGATCCCGACTGCATCGCAGTCTTCGCCGGCTTGTATATACGCGCGGTCATGGGGCCCCCTGTGGTGAAACGGTGCGAGGTCAAGTGCCGATCCACGTCCGTATAAAACGAAATGCGGCGCGCTGGCAACGCCGGTCGCCTTACCGCCCCGGAATGTCAGGCAAAAGCGCTATTGGAAAGTGCCAAGGGCACAAAAAGAAACCCCCGGCAGTTTCCCGCCGGAGGCTCTTTACATTAGGCGAACTTCGCCTCGATCAAGCGATCAAGGATAGAAGTTACGCTGAACGCGCAGCTGCGAAACCCAAGCGCTGGCATCCTTCGAGGTATCGGCACTGCCAGTGTTAGCGGCATTAAGTTTTGTATACATTACGTCAACACCAACTTCGAGGTTGTTGACGGGCGCCCAAGCAGTACGGGAGCCAATCTGCCACTGACTGGAGTTGGCGTTTGCACCGAGCAACACGTTAGCAGCACTGTTGATAACAGCGTTCGCCGTGTCGCTATACTGAGTCTTGACATAGCTACCGTAAGCCGAAGTCTTCCAGTTGTTATTCCAGTTATGCTCATAACCGCCGAAAGCAGACCACTGAGTGGTCAACTCAAGGTTAGACCCTGCAGTTGCGGAGTAAATAGCATCCTGGTTCAGACCGTTACCAGACTGACCACCCTGTGTGATCTGCAGGTTCACACCAGCGCTGGTGTACCGAGTCGCGCCTTTCGACTGCGCGAACATCACGTCGATGTAGTCACCCTTTCCGAGCATGGGAAGATTGACTTTCGCACCAACGCCAAATGCATAGCCCAACTTGTTGCCCGGGTGAGCAGCAAATGCGGCATCATAGTACGTAGCGCTGGCGTCATGAATCGCGCCCATGACCTGCGCGCTACCCCAAGACTGATCGATACGAACGTTGCCAACGAAATCTGGCATCTTCGTTCCGACGCCCGCCGCGGTTATAGTGCCGCCAGCAGTGGCATAACGGCTGGTGTTACCGCCACGCGCATCTTCAACCGACAGATTAGCCGTCAGACCGTTGCCAAGCTGGGCAGTATAGGTAAGAACGTTCCAGCCAGCGTCACCAGTGGTCTGACCGCCGCCGCCGTTCATCGCGCCGCCAGCCATATACGCCAGGACAGAAGTGTTGGTGAAGTCGAACGCTGAGATCGCACGACCAGCCGTGAACCCAGCGAACTGGACGAACGCACGGTTAAAGCTCGCCGCGACGTTCTGGTTGCCGCCGGCGGCAGTGACGTTATCACCGCTGGTACCAGCAGCGAAGTAGCTACGCAGAGTGCCGTATTCGGTCTGCGAACGAGCATCGGCGGTGATGTATGCCCGGTTACGAGTGGTGTAATCGGTCGTCGTACGATTTTGCACGTTCGTCGCAAACGGACCGTTCGTCGAGTTGCCGTTGACGTTGTACTGAGTCTGCATACGGACCCAGCCGCCAACCTTGATGCAGGTATCGGTGCCCGGGATGTAATAGAAACCCGCACCGTACAAGCTACAAATCTTCACGTACTGACTTACGACTACCGCATAGCAAGTGATTCTGCCTGCTTATAATCCTAGCGTGCCGAGAATCAGAACGAATCAACCCTGCGTATTTCCAGCAGTTTTGATACTGATTCAAAGGTATATAATCCATTCAATAACAATCACTTAGCCGAATATCAATCATCCAGCGACTGGACGACACAAACCTGAAAAAGCATAAAGGAAACAGTTCCTGTCTTACTTCACGTGTGAAGTGAGAAAACCGATCAACGAGAGCTGGAATGGAACTGAGCACCCTACCCGATGCTCTATTTCAGCGACCTGCCATTTCCTGCAGGAAATGGGAAATGTGATTGTATTCCATATGTGCTGAATGATGCTTTCTACCAGCATCTCAGTAGTAACAGCATCTACACAGCATCACACTCCCAGCTGATCCTAGAATAATCAACTGTTCCGCAAAGATGACATGACGACTGGAAACACCAGATACGGCATCCCTAAAGCTACAGAAATCAAGCTGAAAGTCGCTTAGAGTGACACTCAATCGCGTATCACAATCACTGACACTGTCTTCTTTGCTGCTAAGTGCTTTCTCACATCGCGAATGATAATATCAAGTGTGTATCTTGTAATCTCGTTCTTATGTGAAGGATCGAGAGTAAAGGTGCTTGATGTTCCTCTGCTCAGAATAGCTTTTATTTCTTTGTCGGTCATAGACCCTTTCCTGCCGCGAGTTGAAAGTTACGTTGAGCCAATTCTTGCTCTATCTGCTTAGCCAGCATGATGTTTCTACGAAGTGACTGACGTAAAAACGTTGAGAAGCACATGCCTTGGTTATGCGCGGCTTCCTCTGCTTCAATTCGCAACTGAGGTGATAAGCGGATACCCATCGTATGCTGTAAGTCTTTGCGGTATTCTCTTGGATAAATCGTCATCGGTAAATGGTTCCTTTTTTTGTAAATCGGTTGAAGCACATTATTTAGATCGCTTTTTTTTGGTATTTGCTTTGCGCGGCTTTGTTACATAAGAAAGGATCATTTGATCCGTCACTTGAAACGGACTACGATCATTACCTGCTCCGCATATTCTGGTTTTTCTATTTCTTTATACACTTCATTCAAATCTTTTTTGGTCATACATGAAACGTCATAAACGGCTTGAACTTTTCTGTTTATAAACTCCTGTATTTCAGTAAGCATTTCTTTTGGTGTTTCATAATGATCTGCCCCCTTTGAAGTGGTCCTCCCTGAGGTATGGTTTT
>CAIQPV010000300.1 GCA_903873725.1 uncultured Nitrosomonadales bacterium | reverse complement strand
CCGCCTTTTTCACCAGTTTCTATAGGTGAGTTGAGCCGGTGAGCCGAAATGAATAGCGACGATGCCTGATTACATGTTGCACAGCAGGGCTGCGGCTCTGCGTAGGGATTCGGGTCGGCCTTAAATAACTGTCCTCAACGAAGCCGTTAAGGAGAACAAAATGAAACAACAAGGTGGTTTTACATTAATCGAACTAATCATGGTGATTGTGATCCTGGGTGTTCTGGCGGCGACGGCATTGCCCAAGTTCAGCAATCTTTCTGTTGATGCACGGGTTTCCAAAATGGAGGGCGTTGCAGCCGCATTGAAAGGTGCTACCGCGATGGCTCACGGCCAGACCCTAGCTGAGCAAGGTTGGTCAGCTTCTTCTGTTGCGCTGGAAGATGGCACTCTGATTCAAATGATAAATTATTACCCTGCTGCAAGTACATCTGGCATATCAGCAGCAATTGATGGTACAGGTATTGCCAGTGCCATTGGTGGGAATGCTGTTGATAGTAACGGAGAGTATGATTTTTATCCTGATCTTGGTCGGTTAAATTGCGTAGTCAAGTACTATCCATCGTCCGGGGTAAAAATAGTTCCGTTGATTGATGAAACGGCTATTACAACTACTAATTGTGCTTAGGGTAAGGTGGGCTAGGGTGGGGCAGAGATTGCCCCAGCCTTTTTGTTAGCCGCTGAAGTCTATCAGATAGGGGTTGCGCAATGATGTGTGGCGTAACCTGAGGAGGACAAAATGAAACAGCAACAGGGTTTTACCTTGATCGAATTGATCGTGGTGATTGTGATACTGGGTATTCTGGCTGCGACGGCCTTGCCGAAATTCAGCAACCTGACCATTGATGCACGGATTGCCAAAATGAACGGCTTGGCGGCTTCGCTGAAAGGGGCAGCCTCGATGGCTCATGGACAGTCTCTTGCGGAACTTATGAATATGTCGTCAACTGTGACGCTGGAAAATGGAACCCAGGTTGACATGCAGTATTACTATCCGAGCGCATCCGGCATCACGACAGCAATCGAAAATACGGGCGGCAGTTATGCCAGTGCCGTCAATCCAGCAACTGTCGCCGGGGAATGGGATTTTTATCCGGATGCCGGTCGTACCAATTGTGTGGTCAGATACTTTGCATCATCCGGCGTGCAGGTTGCAGCATCGGGTCTTGCGGTTCCGCTGATCGATGACACGGCTATTACCGGTGCCACAACCGTTGGTGGTGTTGCCAATCCTCTGGTTGCCATCGGCAATTGCACGTAACCGTGTAGCGGGTTGACGGGCGTGTGGCGGAAAGGTTAAGGTTCCGCCATGCGGCGCAATGCACTTTGCTTATCGCGCTTCGCGTAATGACGCCGCGGCCTAGCTGCGTTTTACGCGGGTTGGATCGGCTGAGCTGCGATATGCTCCGGTATCAACTTTCAGGTGCAAATCATTACACCGATGAACAGTTCCCGAAAAACCGGCACCCAACTACAATCCGGCTTCACCATGATCGAACTGGTTACGGTGATGGTGATCGCCGGTGTTCTGG
>CAIQPV010000299.1 GCA_903873725.1 uncultured Nitrosomonadales bacterium | reverse complement strand
TTGGGTTACACCCGCAAGGGGTAGGCCGTGGTTGTACCGCAAGGGTAGGCAAATCTGTTGCCAGCCAAAGGCTGGACAGAGTTTGCACTAAGGGGCTGAAGCCCCAACAACACACGCACCGCGATGAAACTGCTAACCCAATCTACGAAAAAACAGGTGTTACAGAGTACTAGGCGCAGCAAAACAGAATTGCGCCTCCAAACAAACTTGCATTAGTCGAAATGCGCGCGTAAAGTGCCGTGGCTTTTCCTTGGATAAGGCTGCTGAAATGGGTAATACACAAGCAAAACAAAATTTGTCCACTCTCGCACTTGGCGCAATTGGCGTGGTTTTCGGTGACATTGGAACCAGTCCGCTGTACGCAATACAAACAACCTTTACCGGCCCCACTCCGTTGCCGGTCATTGAAGCCAATGTCCTCGGCGTATTGTCCGTAATGTTCTGGACTATCATGCTGCTGGTATCACTCAAGTATGTAGTCATCATCATGCGCGCGGACAACCATGGTGAAGGCGGATCGCTGGCCCTGCTGTCTTTGGTGAGCGACCTGACCGCGCAAAGCGCAAAATTGAAATGGTTTCTGACCGCTCTCGGTGTATCGGCCGCAGCACTGTTTTATGGCGATGGCATGATTACCCCGGCGATTTCTGTGCTGTCGGCAGTCGAGGGGCTGGATCTGGTTTCCCACCAGTTCAAAAGCTACATACTACCGATTAACTTCGTCATACTGACGGGATTATTTTTTATCCAGAAACGCGGCACGGGCACAGTTGGCATACTCTTTGGCCCTATCATGGTTTTCTGGTTTCTTTGTCTGGCAGTGCTTGGCGTTCTTTCAATCGCACAGAACCCCCAGGTTTTGTTGGCACTCAACCCCGTCTATGCAGTGCGTTTTTTAACCTCCGACTGGGGAGTATCCTTCATGGCGTTGGGTGGTATCGTTCTTGCCATAACCGGTGGTGAAGCCCTGTATGCCGACATGGGTCACTTCGGTAAATATCCGATCCGCCTCGCTTGGTTTTCTTTCGTGCTACCGGCGCTGATCCTGAATTATTTTGGACAAGGGGCGTTGCTGCTGCAAAATCCCAAAGCAATCGAAAATCCATTTTACCTGCTGGCCCCCGGCTGGGCATTGATCCCGATGGTAATTCTGGCCACCGCAGCAACCGTCATCGCCTCACAGGCTGTCATATCCGGCGCATTTTCAATAGCCAATCAGGCTGTGCAAATGGGATTTCTTCCGCGCGTCGAAATTTGCCATACTTCAGGAAAAGCACGGGGACAAATTTATGTCCCCTTTACCAATTGGACGTTGTATCTGGCGGTGATGTATCTGGTGTTTACTTTTCAGAGTTCAGCCAATCTGGCGGCAGCTTATGGTGTTGCCGTCACCGGTACCATGACAATAACCACTGTCATGATAGCATTCGTCATAGTCAAACTGTGGCGTTGGCCCCTGGTTGGTGCAATACCCTTTATTGCCGCCCTTTTGATCATAGACTTGACTTATTTCTCCGCCAATGCTATCAAAATCCCGCAAGGAGGCTGGTTCCCGCTGATGATTGCAACTGTATCTTTCACTGTACTCATGACATGGAAACGGGGAAGGGAGTTGCTGTTTGCCGAGGTTAAGCGGCAGTCGGTTCCCATGCAGGCAATTATTGACAGCATGGATGATGTGCCGAGGGTTTCAGGAACAGCGGTATTTTTGACCCCTTCGAGCGAGGGTGCGCCTTCATCCATGCTGCATAACCTGAAACATAATCACGTCCTGCACGAACGCAACGTGCTGCTGACGGTAATTGTCGAGGAAAAACCTTATGTCACGAAAGGCAATAGGTTTTTGATCAAGGATATGGGCAAGAACTTTTATTGGGTGAGGATTTTTTATGGCTTTATGGAGTCGCCTGATATTCCGGCCGCCCTGGAATTATGCGCTTCACAGGGATTATCCTTTGATGTCATGTCGACCTCGTTCTTTATTTCCCGCGCACTGGTCGTTTCCGGCCCCCACCCGGGCATGGTCAAATGGCGTGAGCGATTATTTATTGCGTTATCCAGAAATGCCATGCATGCCGCTGACTTCTACAAAATTCCGGTCAATCGTGTCGTTGAAATGGGAACAAAAATTGAAATTTGACTTGGTTGCCATAACATTTGCAGGAGCTGCAGTTGGCTGATAAGGGCACTGGCTTAAAGAGCGCTCCTAAAAATTCAAAATTCTAAACAAGACAAGGCGCGAACAAAAAATTGCGACGCAGCATATAGTTGATATGTAAGGAACAATTTTTTGAGAGCAACGCAGTATTGTAACGAAGTTTGGATTTTTAGAAGTGCCCTAAACCAGCTTCTTTAGTTCATACAGTTGTTCCAGCGCCTCTTTCGGACTGAGTTCATCCGGAAGTACTTCGCGTAGCGCCGCCAACAGCGGATGCTCTTCAGGTTCTTCCGGCTCCACCTGCTTGTGATCGAACAAATCTCCCTGCGGATTCTGTGCGGCGCTGTTTTGTTCCAGCGTGCGCAATTGTTTTTTCGCACTGCGGATGACGCTTTGTGGCACCCCTGCCAGTGCCGCGACTTGCAAGCCGTAGCTCTGGCTGGCTGCGCCTTCGTTAACAGAGTGCAGGAACACGATACTGTGCTGGTGTTCGATGGCGGACAGATGTACGTTGGCAAGTTGCTGAAATTCTTCGTTCAGACGGGTAAG
>CAIQPV010000298.1 GCA_903873725.1 uncultured Nitrosomonadales bacterium | reverse complement strand
TTCCAACTGGATTTTCAGTTTTTTATGCAAAACTCAGAACTTTCCCGTCCTGCACCCAACTCTCAAATTCACAGCCATCGATAAGCCATTGGTAATCGTTGCCTGCGTTGTAGCCAATGATAATCCCATTGCTGCAACTCTGAAATAAGCAGTTGGTTACCAGCATCTCCGCAGTCGGAGCGTTTGTATTTCCAAGTTCAATCGGAAGCTGAACGGCCACTGTTCCAGAAACCACCGTTCCAGTTGACGATGTAACGAGATTCAGAGTCCCGGATCCCGATGTCACAGTGCCCGATGCCACTGTGATCCCACTCGTTACTGAAGTGCCGCTTCTAAGCGCGAGCGTGCCGGAAAGCACGGTGCCAGTAATGGGCGAAGCCCCCGTTCCACTGATGAGCGTTCCAACATTCATGGCCAGCACTCCAGGCGTCAGGGAAGTGCCCGAAGCTATAGCATACCGGTTCGTGCCGGTAACAATATCACTGATCCCGCTGATGATGCCGGAGGCTGGAAGGACCATACCCGGCATATAGCTTCCGGAAATCGTAAAATTTTTGAAAGCCTCGTTCTCGTGGCGGCACCGGCCGGCGTAAAACGAATTATTGTTCATGTGCTGATAGGCACAGGAGGCGATGTTCCTTCCGTCCCAGGTGATGCCGACAAAGCGTGCCCACGCTGCCCCATCCGCCCAGAACATGGAGGCACCGCTGCCGCCGTACCATTGGATGGTTGTATTGCATCCGCACCCAACCAGATATCCGCCCCAAAAATTCCTCCAATGGAGGGTGCTCGTGATCTTGTAGGTGCCTGCGGGCAGATAAACAGCCTTTGCCGCAATAATCTTGCCATTCATGCTGGTGGTTCCCGTCAGGGTTGTGCCCACATTCAACGCTGCTTGAATTGCTGCGGTGTCGTCGGTGACTCCATCTCCCGCCGCGTGGTAGTTGATGCCGTTATAAGTAAACGTGCCGGTAACAACGATCCAATCCGGACGCGGCGTCCACGTCATTGGCGCTATGTTGACCGATTGCGCCCTGGTAGCGGTGCAAGATAACAGCAACAAGATCAGGATAATGGCGCTTGAGACTGCCGGGATGACCGGTCGAAACGCTGATGGAAATTTCATACGGTCATTTTCTCGTTGCTTGTAACTGAACGACATCTCAGGGCTTGGTAATCTTGAGCCGCATGAACAGGCGGCTTGTAGTGCCGCCTGTGGCAGGGATGCGTACCGACAGAAGATTGGTAAACGAATCAAGCTGCACCGTGTTGACCACTTCAGGCGTGGATGGATTCCAGTTCAACATGTCGGTCGATTGCTCGTAGCCAAAACAAATATCGGAGGCGGCAACATTCACGCGGTGCGTAAAATAAATGTAGGCCGTGCCTCCGACGATGGCGGAACTGCCGCTGGTAACTCCCCCGGAGTTCGCCACCATTGGATTGAGGTTCATGGCGTATTTCATCAGGTTGCTCATCCCGTCTCCCGATGGATTGGCCATGTCGCCGCTGGTATTCAAATCAGCCAGTGCCTGCGCAGAAAACTTCTGGCTTTTCCACGCCTGCTGCGGAGCGATAAGCAGCGGGTCGTTGTAAACCAGCGCGACGTTGTCGATATTCATACTCTGACTCTGTCCGGCCACACCTCCCGAGTTCATGGCAATTTGACTGAATCCGCTCGTCTGCACGGAAGGAACCCCGTCGATGGTATAGGCTGTCGTCGTTCCGGGGCCTGTGGCAGTCCACGATGTCAATTGCAGGATCGCATTGGACTTGCCACAATCCGGAGCCAAAATCACCACCCGAACGCGGTACCAAGTGCCGGATTGAAGCGGACTAAGGTAGGTGTCGGTTCCCCCAACACCTGCCGAAAGCCGCTTCGTCGTACCGCTGGTTGTAATATGGACGGCGGAAGTCCAGACAGAGGGAGTTCCCGCGCGAATCCGGAAGTCGTTCATGGTTCCACTGGT
>CAIQPV010000297.1 GCA_903873725.1 uncultured Nitrosomonadales bacterium | reverse complement strand
TAATGCTAACAAGAAGGCTTCTGCTGGGAATGGTACTGTTGTGCCTGGTGTAAATCAGAGTTCAAATGGTTCCTCTACTGGTGGCTTTTTTGTGGCTTCGGAAAGTGGAGAAGCATCGCTGTTCATTGGCGGTCGCGGCAGCGATTTCATGGGTTATTTGGGAGAAATCACGCTGGGCAATGGCGCAGCGGCAATGGATTCCATGAAGACGCCTATCCTGTTTGATTTTGATGGTACGCGCGCGGGAATCGTATTCTTCTCCACAAACGGCCAAGGCGCATCCTACGGCTTTGAAACGATGAACACTGGTGCTAACGCCATTCACTCCATCACCAACACCGTTGGCTTCAATAACCAATACATTAATGCGGTTTCTGCCCAGCAGTACATTAATACAGGCGCAGCTGCAACGGGTGCCAGTATTGTGGTAAACAACGGCAATGGCTTCATTAACATCACCAAGTTTGCTTCGGTAGGTGCGTCAAATGCTCGCACGGCTCAAGGTGCACTCAGCAGTCCTGGAACCTTTGTGGGACTGACTTCTACTTATCTTCGTGCGGCTGGCAACTTTGACCTCGCAGGCTGGGATACTGGTGTAGGTATCCAAAGCTGGAGCGGCAGCTCAATTAACACCGATTCTGCTCCTAATAATGCAGTAGCTGGGTTTGGAATAGCTGATACCAAGGCAACCGCTGTAGATTTCCAAGCACAAGGCGCTTTTGGTGACAAGCCAGTGGGTGTTTACGTGACCTATGCAAATGCACCCGCTTCAGGCACTGTGACCAATTCCTTCAACACTGGAGCTCATAACAGAAGCTCCTTCAACATTGCGGGTGAAATTGGCGTGATTCCCGAGAAAGCAACGATAGGAGCAGCAGTTCGCTTTGCTAACAGCGGTGTTGACGATGGCAGTGGATCAAATACGAAAGATAATGCCATCTACCTGACCGGTACCTACAAGTTGGCGCAAAACTTGTTAGGCCGTTTCTCCTATGTTCACCAAAGTGGCAGCTATTGGGATTTGGCTAATGGAACGGGAACAAACGCAACTGAAATTGGTTCCAGTGCATACACTCTTAACCTGTACGCATTGTTCTAACCTGAGGATATCGGGCTAGAATGGATAAAATAGTGGGTCAGCAATGACCCACATGCAAATTTAAAAGGGAAAGGCAAACAATATGAAATCGACCATTATTAGCATGACTGTTGCTGCAGGTCTGATGGCAGCAGGTAGCGTTCTGGCAGCCGAAGTTCCTGCGGCTTCCGAGAAGTTTCATTGCACGACTTGCCATTCAGTAACTGAGAAGAAGATTGGCCCGTCATGGATGGACATTTCCAAGTTCTATAACGGCAAAATGGAAAAATCGCCAACAGGAAAAACTTTGGGGCAAGTCACTGCCGGGGAGAGTTCTGAAGTCTATTTGCTTGCAAAAGTATCCAAGGGCGGCTATGGCGTATGGGGTAAACAACCTATGATCGCTAACGACGATGTGTTTCACCAGCCCTCTACCGCCAAGCAGGCAGACCTCAAGGAACTGATACAGTTCGTGATGGGTCTGGCCAAGTAATCTCAAGCAATAATCAATTGCAACATCAACAGGGGGCTTCGGCTCCCTGTTTTTTTGCATGTGCTGTACAATCGCGCGCCATGAATTACCCCCCAGATTCTCTTCAATTCCGCCGTGCGGCGCGTATCGAACTACTGTTTCCGCTTGAGTACCCTGCGGACCTGCCGGTGGTTTTGCGACGTGGGGAATTGGCAGAATCGATTGCGCAGAATCAAGTCGTCATCGTGTGCGGAGAAACCGGTTCAGGCAAAACCACGCAATTGCCGAAAATCTGTTTGAGCATCGGGCGTGGCGTGCAAGGCGTGATTGCCCACACCCAGCCCCGCCGGGTGGCGGCGCGTTCGGTGGCGAATCGGATTGCGCACGAACTGAAAACTGAATTGGGCGGGGTCGTCGGCTACAAGGTGCGCTTCAGCGACAAGATATCCGATTACACCTGCATCAAACTGATGACCGACGGTATCCTGCTGGCAGAAATCCAGAGCGATCCGCTACTGAAAAAATACGACACGATCATCATTGACGAGGCGCACGAACGTTCACTCAATATCGATTTTCTGCTGGGCTATTTCAAGCGGTTGTTGCCGCGCCGTCAGGATTTAAAGCTCATCATCACTTCGGCCACGCTGGATGCAGAGCGATTTTCCAAACATTTTAGTAACGCTCCGGTCATCCAGGTTTCCGGCCGCAGCTACCCGGTGGAAATTCGTTACCGCCCGCCGCAACAGAATGAAGAAGGTGAAATAGAGGATATCCCGCAAGCCGTGTGCAGTGCTCTCGATGAATTGAGCATTGGTGGGCTGCGCGGCGATGTGCTGGTGTTCCTGCCCGGCGAACGGGAGATACGCGACACAGCGGAAGCCTTGCGCAAGCACCATCCGCGCGGGGTGGAGATTTTGCCGCTGTTCTCGCGGCTGTCCGCTACCGAACAGGATCGCGTGTTCAAACCGGCTTCCGGAATGCGCCGTGTGGTGCTGGCGACCAACGTGGCGGAGACTTCGCTCACTGTGCCCAATATTGGCTACGTAATTGATTCCGGCCAGGCGCGCATCAACCGCTACAGCATCCGGCAGAAAGTGGAGCAATTGCGAGTGGAAAAGATTTCGCGTGCCGCCACCAACCAGCGCGCCGGACGCTGCGGCCGCGTGATGGGCGGCATCTGTGTGCGTCTGTATGACGAGACGGAATTTGTTGCACGCGCCGAATATACCGATGCGGAAATTTTCCGGGTTTCGCTGGCAACGGTGATTTTGCGCATGAGCGCGCTTGGTTTGGGCGAAGTGGAAAAATTCCCGTTCATCGAACCGCCCGGTTCGCGTTCGATTGCAGACGGCTATCAGCTGCTCGCTGAGCTCGGAGCGATCGATGAGGCTCGGCAACTGACCCCGCTGGGACGCGAGCTTGCCAAGTTGCCACTCGACCCGAAAATCGCGCGCCTGTTATTGGCCGGGCGACAATACCAGTGCCTCTCAGAAATCCTCATCATCGCCAGCGCGCTGTCGTTGCAAGACCCGCGTGACCGGCCTTCTGAGCGGCGTGAGGCGGCAGATGCCGCGCACCAGCGTTTCAACGACGAGCGCTCGGATTTTCTTGCCTATTTGAAATTGTGGACATGGTTCCAGGAGGCCGTGAAACACAAGAAATCCAACCGCCTGTGGGCGAATGAATGCCGCGAGAAATTTTTGTCGCCGCTGCGTTTGCGAGAATGGCATGAGTTGCATCAGCAATTGCACGCGCAGGTTGCAGAAATGGGCATGCGCCTGAATGAACACCCCGCCGGCTACGAGCAAATCCACAAGGCATTATTAACAGGTTTGCTGGGAAACATCGGTTGCAAGAGCGTAGATCGCGAGCCTTATTATCTCGGTGCGCGCGAAATTAAATTCTTTATCGCGCCAAATTCGGTGCTGGCGAAGAAGGGGGCGAAATGGGTGGTGGCCGCTGAGCTGGCGGAGACGACCAAGCTGTACGCCCGCAACGTGGCACGCATTGAACCGGAGTGGCTGGAAGAAGTCGGCGCGCATCTCATCAGGCGTCACTACTCCGATCCGCATTGGGAAAAGAAAGCCGCGCAGGTAGCTGCGTGGGAACGCAGCACTTTGTATGGTCTGGTCATCAATCCAAAAAAGCGCGTCCATTACGGGCCGATGAATGTAGCCGAGTCGCGCGAAATTTTTATTCGCCAGGCGCTAGTGGCGGGCGAGTTCAATACGCTGGCCCCGTTTTTTGCACATAACCAGAAACTGATCCATGACATTGAGGCTTTGGAACACAAGGCACGTCGCCCGGATGTGCTGGTGGACGACGAATTGATTTTTGCATTCTACGACAGCCGCATTCCTCCGCATATCCACAACGGAGCGGCGTTCGAAGCTTGGCGCAAGGAAGCGGAGCGCGAACAACCGAGGTTGCTTTATCTGAAAAAAGACGACCTGATGCGCCACGAGGCGGCGGGGATCACCACCGACCAGTTTCCGCCGCAATTCGTGATGAACAATGTCAGCTATGCGCTGGCTTATCATTTTGCGCCGGGCAAGAGCGATGACGGCGTGACGATCACCGTGCCGCTGGCGCTGATTAATCAGGTGTCCGCGCCGCGCTGCGAATATCTGGTACCCGGCCTGTTGGCGGAAAAAGTGACGCAACTGGTGAAGACTTTACCACAGAAATTGCGCCGACATCTGGTACCGGTGCCGGAGTTTGCTGCCGAATTCTGCCGCAGGGTCGAGCCTTCAGATTTGCCGCTGCTGCAGGCAATGGCCCGCTATATACGCGCAAAAAAACAATTCGAGGTGCCGCTGGATGCGTTTCGTCTGGAGCAACTACCGCTGCATTTATTAATGAATTTTTATGTGGTGGACGAGCATGGCAGGCAGTTGGGAGTGTCGCGCAATTTTATGCAATTACGCGCCGAGCTTGCCCCAAAATTGGAACCACTGCCTGCCAAGGTTAAAGCTGCAGAGCTACCTCAAGCGCGTTTTACCGACTGGAGCTTCGGCAATTTCAAACCCACCGGCGAAGTGACCCGCGCCGGTCAAACGGTAACCTTGTTCAACGCGCTGGTGGACGAAGGCGATGCCGTGGCACTCCACGCTTTTGATACGCGCGAGGAAGCTCAAGCCGCGCATCGCAAGGGATTGGTGCGCTTGTTCATGTTTACCCTGAAAGAACAGGTCAGGTTTCTGGAAAAGAATCTGCCCGGAATGCAGGCAATGGGAATGCAATTTTTGCCCTTTGGCAGCCAACAGGATTTACAGCGGCAGATTTTATCCGTCACTTTTGACCGCTGCTGCCTGATGGAACCGTGGCCTGCCAGCGAAAAAGAATTTACCGCACGCTGCAAAGATGCGAAAAGTCGCCTCACCCTGGTGGCGCAGGAGATCGCACGACTGGTCGGCGGGGTGCTGACTGAATATCAGGCACTGCAAAAATCGCTGCCCGGATTCAAGGCGCGTCCACGAGATGGCGCGGCGGAACCGAAGGGTGCGAGAGTGGCCGCGCCGCGCCTTCTCCCGCAAACGGCTGGCTCCGCCAGTAACGTGTCGAATGCGCACGCACAGGCGGTGCAGGACATGCGCGCTCAGTGCGAATGGATGCTGGGCAAGGAGTGGATTGCGCGCACCCCCTACGAACGCTTGCAACATGTACCGCGCTATCTCAAGGCGGTTAATGTGCGGCTGGAAAAGTTGCGCGCCAATCCCGCGCGCGATGCGCAGCAACTGGCGCAAATGCAATCCTTGCAGCAAGCGTGGCAGCGCAAACTGGCCGCACAACAGGGCGATATTGATGCGCGGGTGGCAGACTTCGGCTGGCTGTTGCAGGAATTGCGCGTGTCATTGTTTGCGCAAGAATTGAAGACACCGGTGATTGTGTCGGTAAAACGCTTGCAGAAGATGTGGGAAACGATGTAAAAGGCGTGCTTGGATTGATGATATCTTGAGTGGCTTCGTTAAACCCGAATAATCGTGCGCCATTAGAACCGTCATTCCCGCGAAGGAGGGAATCCAGCGAGATAACAACCCGCGAAGCGTACAAGACCTTGATGTTGACCCACTACGCGGGAACTTTATAATCAACTGGTTTCCCGCCTTCGCGGGAATGACGAGTTTTCGGTCTATTCGATTATTTCGGTTAAAGAAAGAATACTGCTATGTCAAAACCTCTGGTTATTTATCACGGGAAATGTCTTGATGGGATGACCGCCGCGTGGGCTGTCAGAAAAGCATTTGGCGAAGGCGACTATATATCAGCCAGCCACGGTGAAGCACCTCCCGATGTAGCCGGGCGCGATGTGGTGATCGTTGATTTTTCTTATAAGCGCGCCATCATGGAAGCAATGTTCCTGAAAGCCAAGTCGCTTCTGGTACTGGATCATCACAAGAGTGCGCAAGCCGATCTGGACGGTCTTCCTTTTGCCGTATTTGATATGCAGCGCAGCGGCGCCGGAATGGCGTGGGACTGGTTTCATCCGGGGCAGTCGCGTCCTGCCATGGTCAATCTGGTGGAGGATGACGATCTTTGGCGCCATGCGCTGCAAGGCACCAGGGAATTTCAACTGCGGCTGGATATGGAGCCGATGAATTTTGCCAACTGGGAGCGGATTGCCGGTATGTCCGAACAGGAACTTGCGGCTTTCATCGCCGAAGGAGTGGTACTCAAGCGTGCATTCGATGGTGAAGTGGCCAGATTGCTGGATGACCGTTATGCAGTCACGCTGGCAGGAGAAACCGGCCTGGCGGTCAACGCTTCCGGCAAGTATTCCAGTGAACTCGGCCATCATCTGGCTGCCGCGTCGGGGAGCTTCGGCATGGTATGGCGTCAGTTTGACGGCATTCTCAAAATCAGTTTGCGTTCATGCGGCGATTATGATGTAGCTCTGCTGGCGGCCAAGTTTGGCGGCGGAGGCCACCGTAATGCCGCATCGTTTACGGTACCGGTCGGCATCGAAGGCTATGCAATTGTGGCTGGCAAGGCGCTGGCGTGATTGTTAAACGTTCCATTTGCCTATCAACCCGCCAAAATGACAGCCCCGCAGATTCAAACCATCGAATTGCATGAGCAAGCCCCGGCCAAGCCAAGTTTTGGGGAACCGTGCAACAGGTGCGGTGTCTGCTGCGCGGCAGAGCCTTGCCCGGTTGCCTGGCTCTTCCTGTTTCAGCGCAAAGGGAGGTGCCGTGCGCTGTTATGGCAGGAAGAGGGCGGTTGCTATGCCTGCGGCATGGTGGTGCGTCCGGATTACTATTCACGCTTGGTTCCCAAGTTTTCCAGACGGTGGATGATGGCCTTCATCGCCACACGAATTGCTGCGGGCAAAGGGTGCGACTCGGACATTGAGATTTGTGATCCGGAGTTATGATTTTGAAATAGCCTCTATACCTACGGTTCTGTCACTGTTTATCGAATCGCTTGGCGATGAGCACCGCGTTGCTGCCACCGAAGGCGAAGGAGTTCGACATCACGGCATGCAATTCGACATTGCGCCGACCCGTATTGGGCACGTAATCGAGATCACATTCCGGGTCGGGCTGGTGCAGGTTGATGGTGGGCGGAATGGCATGATGTTGCAGCGCCAGCACGGCGGCCATGAATTCCACTGCGCCGGTGGCACCCATCAGGTGGCCGTGCATGGACTTGGTGGAACTGACAGGCACGCGGAATGCGTGCTCGCCGAAAGCCTTTTTGATAGCTTTGGTTTCCTCGATATCACCAGCCAGTGTGGCAGTGCCGTGCGCGTTGATGTAGTGGATATCCTGCGGTTGCATCCCCGCATCGCGCAGTGCGTTGAGTATCGCGCGTGTTTGTCCGGCGGCGTGTGGCTTGGTGATGTGGCTGGCGTCCGAGGAACAGTCATAACCGGCGATTTCCGCATAGATGCGCGCACCGCGACGGACGGCCCGATCTGCGTCTTCCAGAACAAGTATCGCCGCGCCTTCACCCAGTACCAGACCGCTGCGGTTTTTGGCAAAGGGTTTGCAGGAGGCGGCAGGATCGGATGGATCTTCCAGCGCCAGTGTGCGCAGTGCTTCCCAGGCTTTCATTATGCCGTGCGTGAGCATTGCTTCCGAACCGCCCGCAAGCATGACATCGGCGTAGCCATGCCGGATCTTGCGACAGGCCTCGCCAATGGCAATGGCAGACGACGAACAGGCAGTTGAATAAGTGACGTTGCTACCTTGCAAATGGTAGGCGAGCGACAAGTGCGAGGACGCAGCATTGTTCATTCCCAACAACACACTCAAGGGTTTGATGCGCGGAATATCACGCTGAAATACTTCTATGTAACCTTCCTCCAGCGTGCTTGCGCCGCCCATGCCGGTACCCATATAGACGCCGGCACGCGGCAACTCATGTTCGGCAAGTTCGAGTTGTGCGTCCTTAACCGCCTGATCCGCCGCGATCAGAGCGAATTGGCTGAAGCGTTCAATACCGGAGAGTTTGATTCTGGAAAAATGGTCGGCCGGATGGTATTCCGGAACCTGTGCGGCGATGCGGATGGAAAGCTTTTCGGTGAAATCGGATTGCAGGTGTCCAATCCCCGATTTCCCAGCCATCAGGTTGTCAAAGAATTCAGCGGGGTTTTTGCCGACCGGTGAAAAGACGCCCAGTCCGGTGATGACGACGCGGCGGCTCATACTGTTTGCGCGCTCAGGAGGCGGGTTTTTGTTCTGCTACCAGACGTTCCACGATGCCGGAAATGTCTTTGATGGTCTTGATTTCAACCCTTTCATCCGGCAGTTTGATGTTGAATTCATCCTCGATATTGAACATGAATTCAATCACTGACAATGAATCCAGCCCGAGCGCCTCAAGCTCCGCTTCGGGAGTGAGGTCTTCTGCCTTCAACTCGAATTGCTCCACCATCATGTGTTGTATGGTTTGAAGTGTGCTCATGTACAGTCCTGTTCGCGGTTTCCATATCATCTCAAGCGGCATGTACGAGGCTTAAGCGTGAGGCGGATGATACCACAACAGGCGGACCATCAGTGCCCAGGCCGGGCTTACGCTTCCCGGCAAGGTCATCGAAGAACTTGATGGTCTCGTCAGCCACCAGTTCACGTTCATTGTCCATGGTAATCATGTGGTAGCTGTCATGCAGCATGATCTTGTGAATTTTGGCGGAACCGATGCGTGTGGCCACGAAATCGGCGCTACGCGGGGAAGAAACATCATCCTCCACGGCGTGGATAATGAGCGTGGGGGCAGTTACTTTGTGCAGGTTGCGCTTGACCACTTTTATCAGCAGTTCGGCTTCATGAATGGCCGGAAGCGTCAGGTTTGAGGCGCCGGCAATGGACGAGGCCTTGTGGCTCATCTCGCGTGCTACCCAACGCCGCAACTGCTGATTTTTCAGCCCGAAGGGCTCGCGTTCCTTGTAAACATACAGATAACGGAATGGTGTGAAATAGCCGAGCGGCAACATGAAGCGGTACCAGGGGATGCTCCAGCCATCATAAAACAAAGTGGTGGCGAGCAAGGATAACCCGCTGATTTCAGCGCTGGCTTCTTCTGCCACGCTCAGCGCGAGCACTGCTCCTATGCATAGCCCGCTGACAGAGACGGTCTTATACTGCTGCTTCAATTTACGCAGTTCAAGCATTACCTGCCCGCGCCAGTCGCGCCAGGAAGTAACCGAGTAAGGTGTATCGCCCTCCATATAGCCGTAGCCCTTGAAATGTGGCACGCACACAGTATAGCCGGCTTTGTTCAGGCGTCTGGCAAGTGTCAGCATTTCAGTGGGTACGCCTTGCAGGCCGTGTATCAGCAGGACGGCATGTTCGCCGCCTGGAAGTTCAATTTTTTTCATGGTCCATGTGGTTGGTTTTACCGGGTCAGTTCAAACCAAACAATCCGTCAGGCTTCATGTCGCTTCTCACTGCAAGGGGGAAGGGACAATTCCGGTTGGATTGAACTTTTTGTATTTACGCAATAAGGCACGAATCTGTCAACAAAGTTCTAGTTTAATAGTGTAATTGTATCAAGTTTGTTTTGCCGACATGTGGGAATTCAATTTGATACTGTGCGCTATAATTCGCACAGAGCTTAATATGGGGAAATTCATGGACAAGCAATTGCGGGAAGACGCATTGCAATATCACCGCCTGCCGGTTCCGGGCAAGATAACGGTGACGCCGAGCAAGCAGATGATGACGCAGCGCGATTTGTCGCTGGCCTATTCCCCCGGGGTGGCGGCGGCGTGC
>CAIQPV010000296.1 GCA_903873725.1 uncultured Nitrosomonadales bacterium | reverse complement strand
ATGGGGATGACAATATTCCTCTTATTTCGGGGCGCGCGCTGATACAGCCGATGGCTTTGGCTCAGCTGGTGCAGGCGGCAGAAATCACGCCCACCGATCATATTCTGGATCTGGCGTCTGCCACGGGGTATTCGACTTTGGTGTTGGCTTCTTTGGGGGCTTATGTGGTTGGGGTTGAACCCGACGCCTTGCTGCAAGCCGAAGCGTCGAAAAACATTGCGATCTATGCATCCGGCAAAGCAGAAATTCTTGCGGGCGCGCCTGTCGAAGGCTGCAACGCCAAGGCTCCCTTCGACGTCATTATGATCAATGGCAGCGTCGAAGTTTTGCCCAAAAATCTTTTGGCACAGCTGGCAGAAGGCGGGCGTCTGGTCGCCGTCATGCGCCACAGCGACCCCGCGCATGTGACCTCATCAGGAGACGCGCGCGTGTACCGCAAGATCAAGGGCAAGGTTTCCTGGACATCCTTGTTCGACGCCAACCTCCCCCCGGCACCCAGCTTTGGCGCGCCGCAGGGGTTTGTGTTTTAAGGCTAAATTTTCAAATCCTGAACCAGCCGCATCGGACGATTATCATACGTAACGGCGGCATGGCGGATCTATTCCGCCAACGATTCGAGCTAAGCTGGACTGCAGCCAAAGCAGAAGCGGCGAGGGAGTGGATTGCGAAGGCGCTATTTGATATGATCTCAATACGTATCAGGTTAATTTCCCCATAACGAACGAGCATAGAATGTCTAAAATCCGGATGGAAAGAACGCAGTATTCCTTGATTGCTGATGGGGTTGGTGAGCATGAACAGACCTTGGCGGCAGGCAAACCGTTCTGGGTCTTTTTTTCCTCTAATATGGGGGTTGCGATTTGGTTGATGGGCGTGTTGATCGCTGGCATGGGCTTGGATTTCGGCGACGCCATGTTTGTCATTTTACTGGGTTGTCTTATTGGCAGCATAGTTCCCGCAGCGACGGCCATGCTTGGTCCTCTCACGCGGCTCTCACAAATGGAGGCGGGGCGTTTTTCTTTCGGACGCGAAGGAAAAAAACTTCCGGCTTTTCTTAATTGGGTAAACTCGGTTGGTTGGGACGTTATTAACAATGTTGTTTCGGCGGCGGCTGGCGTCGCCTTGATGTCTGAATTCGGCGTCACTACGCCTTTCTGGCTTGCCCTGGCCGTACTCGTCGGCATCCAGCTGGTTGTCGGTGTCTATGGGCATCACCTGATCCAAGATGTAGCAAAATACACAGGCATTCTTTTGGGGCTTCTTTTCGTTGTCCTCGGCATTATCGCTATACACAAAACAGGGGGCGCCCCCATTGTCGATAAAGTTTCTTCTCCCAAGGCAATGCTTTCGGCTTTTCTGCTTATCCTCGCCTATCAAACGGGAAGTTGGAGTGCTTATACGGCGGATTACACGCGCTATCTGCCCCAAAACACCTCCAGCCGCACGGTGTTTATCGGGGTTTTTGCCGGTCTGTTTCTTTCCTTGTTTATCATCGTGTTCTTTGGGTACATGACAGCCTCTGCCGTTGTGGAACAAACCCCCGAAGGCGTTATGAAGGCCTTGCAGGGATTAACTGGGCACTTCGCGCCCCTGGTTCTTTTTCTTGTCGCTTTTTGTGCTATTCCGGCGAATGCCATTAACGATAATTCTGCCGCTTATTGCTTGATGTCGACAGGGTTTAAGTTTTCGCGCCCCGTTTCGGCAATTATTGGTGCGGTGCTTGGCTATATCCTCTGTTTGCTCGTCTCGGGTTCTTTTATAGACTATTTCGAGAATCTTCTCTTTTTGTTTGCCCATTGGATTTTGTCTTGGGCTGCGATTCTTCTCGTGCATTGGTATACTATAGGAAGAAAAGAGCAGGTGACGCCGTCAGGCATCACGCGCGGTTTCGTCATTTTTGTTGCCGTTACGGTAGCTTCCATTACCCTTTTTTCCTCTAACTCGCTTTACACCGGACTCCTGTCCGAGTCTGTTGGCGGCGTTGATATAGGTCCCTGCATAGGTTTTGTTACAGCTGGTCTAGTGTACTACGCCTCATTGCGTCTGTGGCCATCAAAATATAAGACCGTAAGATGAAGGGAAGGAGCGGGCACATCCTTCTGTGCGGTAAGCCGTTACCAACCAGCCCCTTATTTGCCCCCAAAAGAGGGGCTGGCAAGAAACTCCTTGAAATAAGGGGGGCAGCTACGTTAGGTATGGTGTCTCGCAGCGTATCGCGGGTGTAGCTCAATGGTAGAGCACTAGCCTTCCAAGCTGGCCACGTGGGTTCGATTCCCATCACCCGCTCCACCTTTCCTATCAAAGCATGATGGCTCCAAGATTTGACT
>CAIQPV010000295.1 GCA_903873725.1 uncultured Nitrosomonadales bacterium | reverse complement strand
GCGCGAACTCAAGCGCGGCGGGCAGGTGTACTTCCTGCACAACGAGGTTGACACCATCGCCAATGTGGCAGAGAAGCTCGAAACATTGCTGCCCGAAGCACGCATCCGCACCGCGCACGGACAGATGGGAGAACGCGATCTGGAAGCGGTCATGCGCGATTTTTACCACCAGCGTTTCAACGTGCTGCTGTGCACCACTATCATCGAAACCGGCATCGATGTGCCCACCGCCAATACCATCATCATGAACCGTGCCGACCGCTTCGGCCTCGCCCAACTTCACCAGTTGCGCGGTCGCGTCGGACGTTCGCACCATCAGGCCTATGCCTATCTTCTGGTTGACAGTAAGGAAGGACTCACTGCGCAGGCCAAGAAGCGTCTGGAAGCCATTCAGGCGATGGAGCAACTCGGCAGCGGTTTCTACCTTGCCATGCACGATCTGGAGATACGCGGTGCAGGCGAAGTGCTGGGGGAGTCACAGAGTGGCGAGATGCAGGAAATCGGCTTCAGCCTCTACACCGACATGCTTAACGCCGCCATCACCTCGCTAAAATCCGGCAAGGAACCGGACATGGCACATCCGCTCGGTGTCACCACCGAGATCAACTTGCATACACCCGCGCTGTTGCCCGACGATTATTGCGGCGACATTCATCAAAGACTGGTGATCTACAAGCGCCTCGCCAACTGCAACACGCCGGATGACCTCGACGAAATGCATCAGGAACTGATCGACCGCTTCGGACTGTTGCCTGACCCGGCGAAAGCGCTGCTCGATTGTCACCGCCTGCGCATCGCCGCCAAACCGCTGGGTATCATCAAGGTGGACGCGTCGGGCGAAGCAATCCAAATTCAATTCGTACCTGACCCACCGATTGAACCGATGAAAATCATCAACCTTATCCAGACCAAACGCCACATCAAAATGGTTGGACAAGACAAGTTGCGGATTGAATTAAAATACGGCGAGTTAAGCCAGCGGGTACTGGCAATCAAGAACTTTTTTAATGAATTGAATTAATTTTTATCCCAATCAAATATCAGGAGACCCCAATCGCCACCACTCTGTTCTCACCCATTCAACTTGGTACTTTCCGTCATTCATTCCACCAAAGGGGCCAAAGCGGGAAAGCTCCTTTGCCACTAATGGCAACCCGGATAATTATTGGATAATGCAACACCCGAGCGTACACTATTATCCTTGCCAAAATCACCAAGCCAAACTTTGCTGAAGGCAGAAACATGAAATACGAGCAAGACCGCAATGCAAGCGGAGAAATTCTACGCTTGCTCATCCAGAAAATGGCCGGACACCCGGCGGCGTTCACTCCGCCGAATTACGCAGTGTGGTACGAATTTTCGACCGGTATCAATCCGGCGTTGAGCGAAGCAATGGGTAAACTGCTCGACAGCGGGGACAAACTCGATGATGACGCCATTGAAAAACTTTATGCCAAGTACGTATCCGAGTGCAATATGGACGTACAACGGGTATTGCGGGAGGATATCCAGCAGTTGTTGGGCAAGATTGCCGGTTTCACCGAAGAGACCGACAAGCAGGCTCATCAATTCGGCGACAGCTTGCAAACATACAGCGACACCCTGAAACAGAATCTGGATGTATCCATGCTGGGTGCATTAATCAACAACATGGCCGGAGACACCGACAAGATGCGCGGCTCCATGCAGAACCTGCAATCGGAACTGGAAGCCAGCAAGCAGCAAGTGGAAAAATTGCACCAGGAACTTCAATCGGCACACGCAGAAGCGCTAACCGATCCGTTAACCGGCATTCTTAACCGGCGGGGCTTTGAAACGAGGGCAAAGCAGATTTTTGTGGGCCAGACAACGCTTGATAAAGGCTTGTGCCTGCTGATGATTGACATTGACCACTTCAAAAAAATTAATGACACCTATGGTCATCTGTTTGGCGACAAGGTCATCCGTGCCATTGCCGCGACGCTCAAATCCAAGGTTCGCGGGCAAGATGTTGTCGCAAGGCTGGGTGGGGAAGAGTTTGCGGTATTGCTGGCGGAAACGAATATATCCGGTGCCCACACCGCCGCCGAGCAGATAAGGCAAAGTATAGAAAGGGGGAAAATCCGCCGCCTCGACACACAGGAGCAGATTGGCGGCATCACCATCTCCATCGGCATCGCCGCGCACACCAAAGGCGCCAGCATTTTGAATCTGCTGGATCAGGCAGACAAGGCTCTGTACATTTCCAAAAATACCGGTCGCAATAAAACCACAGTGCATGGACGGCAGTAACAGTGCCGGTTGTCGCTTGCACGCTACAGGATCATTTAGCGCCGATATTCGATATTTTATTCACCGGTTGCCGTAACACTCTGGAGATAGGATTCGTTCACCAACACAGCACGCTGCGCATATGAGGCAGCTTCCAGATCGCGCCCCAGCCGGATCAATACGCGCGCCATTCCATTCAAATCCTCCGCGATACGTGTGCTCAAACCTGATGATTTATCCATATCCAACGTGATTTGGTAATGTTGCAACGCACTCGCATAGCGAGCCAACTTTTCTTCGCCGGCGGCAATGACACGCAAGGCATTGGCTTGTTCCTCCTTCCCGGCCTCAGTCTCCACGCTCACCGTTTCTGCCAAGGCCAGCGCATCTTCCGCGTGGTCTTTCAGCAACAATATACGCGCGTGCAATACGACTATACTGAAACGCAGCGTACATTTCTTCTCGCACAATTTTTCGGATAACTGCAAGGCAGAATCCGCCTCGCCCAGTCTTCCAAGATTGGTCAAAATCACAGCCTTTCGAAAGGCAGCCGTGAGGATGGATTCCGGTGGATATATCAGCGCTTTCTCCTGCAATATCTTGTCCAGCCAAGTCAGTGCGGCTTCGTCATCGTGCAGTTGGTGGGTAACCGTGGCCAGATTGATCAGCGACGTGGCAGCTCCCGCCTCATCATCCAGCGATTGTTGCAGCGCCAGGGTTTTGGCGAAATCGTGCTGTGCATGCAACAACTCACCGTTTCTTAGTGCCCGTCGCGCATCCTTGTCTGCGGCCTGCGCTTGTACCAATGCTTGCGGCAGGGGCGGGACAGGCGCACTCCCGCATGCTGCCAACATTCCTGCCAGCAGAAAAATAAATAATCTAGTCATGGCTATCCATCCTGACCGGCCCGGCCTCGGGTGCAGGGACAACGTTCTTCAACGGCCAGTGTGTACTCAAAGAGTCAACGACTTCCTGCGTATCACTGATCATTTCCCGTGTCTTGCCCAGGGTTTCGCGTGCTTCTCCCAGCGTTGCCGGCAATTGCGGCGCAATTCGCTGAACCGAGTTTTTTATAATTTCAGTGGTCAAACGCAGGTTTTCCAAACTTCCATCGGCCTTGCTTAATAAAGCGGGTAAATCGTGATCGAGTTTTGCTGATATTGTTTCGGCGTTGGCCGCAGATTGGCGCAAAGAGTGAAGCAGTGGCGCCACTTCATTGTTGAGGTTGGTATCCACGCTGTCCAGCACACGATCCATGCGCTCGCGCGTGCCGCGCATTTCGGCTGAGAATTCGCGCAAGTTCTTTAATGTCTGGCGCACGTCGCCATTCGGGTCATGCAGTGTCTGATGAATATCGTCGAGAATCGGCATTATGCGATTCTTCATGTCGACCACCGCCTGTTCCAATCCGCTGGCACGCTCGAAACGAATTTTGTCGCCCGCTTCCAATACCGGTTTATCTTTTGCCCCCTGGCTGATCTCGATCACTCCGTCACCGATCACTCCTTCTTTTTTCAGGCTCATCACGGCATCCTGCCTGATCAACCTGAGATATTTAGTTTCTATGCTGACCTCGACTTGTACAAGTCCCTGCTCATCGAGGGTCAGGGTATTCAGCTTGCCGATCTTGAATCCGCTCAATTTGACAGGCATACCTACATTCAAGTCCTGCCCGCTATCGGCAACGGCATATATCGGTGACTTTGCCGTAAACGCATCTTTTTTCTCTCCGGCCCACAAGAAAACCAGGCCCATTCCCAACACCGCGAGCAATATGAATATAGCGGCTTTGCCGAACAGGTTTTTGAAACGCTCATCTTTGTCAGCCAATATCACATGTACCTCACTCAATCCCGGCCCAAGGCAGACCCGTCGTCTTGTCTGCTATTGCCAATACTGTATAACCTTGCGCTGCATAAGCCTCCAGTGCCTTTACCCAGCTTCCTGCCAGGCACTCTTTGACACCTTCGAACACCTCCGCATCAACTACCAGCACTTGTGGCATTTGAACCAAAGCACGCAGCAAGCCCGCCAATTTCCGTAGCCAAGGCTCGACGGCAGACGGCGAAGCGGCCATGAATTCGGCGAACGCTGCCTGCTCCAATCCCAATACGCCCAACCAATGCATAATGTTTTGTTCTGTTTCCTTCACCTCACGGTGGCCGTGATACCACAGCGGCAAAGTAACATTTTCCCAAATTTTCAGGTTGCTGATCAGGCCGCCATTCGCGGCCACCCAACCGACACGGCCCGGGCTGCTGCCTCTCAACGGCTGCCACATTGGCGTCACCTTATTATCGTGCATTTCCGCCAGAGGAGGACCGTTAGCTGTATTGCTGTACATTGTTTCGCCTTGCACGATTTCGATGTTGCCTTCCCCGCAAGCCGTTTCTCCGATTGCCCTATCTATCATGGCGTCTTTTTCAACTTTGGAAGAAAGTTGCAATAGCCGCGTCTCGCCCGAGTGCAGCGTAAAAGAGTGCAATCGATCCGAACCTGCACAACGCACATCAACAAATCTGAACAACGCGGCCATAGTCAAAAAAGAAGAACCGTGATCAATCCGTCACATGCGAACACAGCCAGTAAGCTACGCATGACCGCGTGTGATGCGGCTATGGGAATCTCCGTCATGGCGCCGCGATTTACTGTCAGCCCATAATGACACGACACCACTGACACCAGCATCCCGAAGCAGACACTCTTCAACAGTGCCGCAAATATCTCCAGATAACTGAGCATCTCGAAAAAGTGTCCGGCCTCGCCTGTCAGTGAGACGTCGATATTCCACGCAGTCACAACCATGCCCGTACTGATAGCCACGACCTGGAAATAAAAAGTCAGCACTGAGCTGGTAATCGTCATTGCCAGCATTCTCGGTACCACCAAATATTCAACAGGCGAGAGCCCCATGCGCCGCAAACTCTTGATTTCGCCATTCACCTGCATTGCGGCAAGTTCGCTTGCAATCGCCGAACTGCTGCGCCCGACGATCACAATCGCCGTCAGCAAAGGCCCCAGTTCCCGCACTACTACCCAAATCAGCACCTGCAAAG
>CAIQPV010000294.1 GCA_903873725.1 uncultured Nitrosomonadales bacterium | reverse complement strand
GCAGCGAAGATAGAGGCGATGCCCAATGTAGTTTATGCCACCAAGGCGCATCAACCCCAGCCTGCCGCGCCGAAGGGGGTGTTGGTCTATATGCGCACCGCGCATGGCAACGATGCGTTGGCTTGGGTGGATGAGTCGGGCAATCCCGTCACGCAATCCCAGCTTACTATTTTGAAAGCGGCTGCGTGTTCTTCACAAACCATCCCCTTGCCGCGTATGGAAAATCACCACGAGATTACCCACAAGGGACTCGCTCACATCATCGAAGAAGAAAAATCTTTCGGTGGCGCATTGGGCCGCCCCTCGGGCGCACGCTTCAAGACTTACGAACGAATCAAGCGCTACCGCGACAGTCTGGGCGACAAGCGCGATCTCTTCATCACGGACGAGCACGTCCGCCGCATTGAGCGGGTGCAAGAAGAAATCTTGCGTTATCCGCTCTATCAATCGGCCACCGACACATTAAATCGCCAGCTAAAAGCTGGCATTGGGGATCACCAGCTTGCCGATCTGATACTCAATCTGCGTGAAGATGGTCGGCTATGCGTGATTGATGAACAAGAAAATCAATCAGAACCAAAGTTGATTTGCTCGATGGGGCTTGCCTAACATGACAATCGACTCTGCCCGCTTTCACAAGCTGCTCAACGACTTCAAACTCGAACAACTCTTCAACGAATTTGGCTGGGACAAGGCCAACCTGCGCCCGCAGGAAATAGTTGCGGGTGGTGAGGGCTACACCCTGTCCGCCATCGCACAAAAACGCGGTGTCGCAGTGTTCCGCTGCACCACCGATGGTGCGGGCAACATTCCGCCGCGCCCCACGCTGCTGAAGATCGAAAAAGAAGCCACCAAGCTCGCCCACGAGCACTTGCTGGTGTTCACCGATGCCGCTCAAACCATGCTCACTTGGCTGTGGGTTGCTCGCGTACCCGGACAGCCCAATACCACGCGCACGCACGCCTGGCACAAAGGCACCAGCGGCGAATCGCTGCGGCAAAAACTCAACCAAATTATCTGGGCACTGGAAGAAGAAGAGGCCATCACCCTCACCGATGTCATCACTGGCTTGCGTAATGCCTTTGATCGTGACCGTGTTTCCAAGAAATTCTATGAACATTTCAAGGCAGAGCATCAAGCCTTTGCCGACTTCATCGAGGGCATCGCAGCGGCCACCGACCAAGCATGGTATGCCTCGCTGATGCTCAATCGCCTGATGTTCGTTTACTTCATCCAGCAAAAGGGCTTCCTTGACGGCAACCAGAACTATCTGTCCGACCGCATGCGGCGTGTGCGTGAAGAAGCAGGTGAAGGCCACTTCCATTCCTTCTATCGCCTGTTCCTGCGCCGCCTGTTTCACGAAGGGCTGGGGCAACACAAAGGCTCACGTGACGCTGATCTTTCCACCCTGATCGGCGAAGTACCCTACCTCAACGGCGGCCTGTTTGCCGTACATGAGCTGGAAGAAGCCCATCCCGACATAGATATTCCAGACGAAGCTTTCGAGCGCCTGTTTGCCTTCTTCGATGCCTACGACTGGCACCTCGACGACCGCCCGCTGAGCAAAGGCAGCGAGATCAACCCCGACGTGCTAGGTTACATCTTCGAGAAGTACATCAATCAGAAGCAGATGGGAGCGTACTACACCAAGGAAGATATTACCGAGTACATCAGCAAGAACACCGTTATCCCTCATTTGCTGGAACAAGCGCGGGAGCGCTACAAGGTTGCCTTTGACGGCGATGCCTCGGTGTGGAATATGCTCAAGGCCGACCCCGACCGTTATCTCTATCCTGCCATGAAAACCGGCGTCATTGATGCCACCGGCAACATGGTGCCCGAAACAGCGTTGCCGGATTTCGTCCAAACCGGGATGCACGACCCCAAAGCGCGCATGTTCGAGCGCCGCTACAACCTCGGCGAAGCGACATTCCAAACCGCTACCGGCGAACGCGGCTCGTTGCCTACCGAAACCTGGCGCGAATACGTTGAACGTCGCACCCGTTGCCTGTCTGTACGCGAGAAACTGGTCAGCGGCGAGGTGAAATGCGCCGACGACCTCATCACACTCAACCTCGACATCCGCCAGTTCATGCAGGATGTGATTGACACTTGCACTGGCCCCGACCTGTTACGCGCCGTCTGGCAGGCTATCGTTGGACGTGTGCCGGAAAAGTCCCACGAGAAGTTCCGCCACGGCATCACCATCCTCGACCCCACCTGCGGCTCGGGCGCTTTTCTGTTCGCCGCACTCAACGTGCTGGAACCCTTGTATGAAGCCTGCCTCGACCGCATGGAAGGTTTTGTCGAGGACGCGAGGAAACTCGGCAAGCCCATTGAAACTGATTTCAGCAAAGTGCTGGAGGAAGTTGGCCGCCATCCTTCACGCCGCTACTTCATTTACAAGAGCATCATCCTGCACAATCTCTTCGGCGTGGACATCATGGCCGAGGCAGTGGAAATCTGTAAGCTGCGGCTTTTCCTCAAGCTGGTGTCGCAGGTGGACGGCGGGCGCGATCTGGAACCGTTGCCGGACATTGACTTCAACATCCGCGCAGGGAACACGTTGGTGGGTTATGCCACCGAGGCGCAGTTCGATGCCGCTAACACACTTGCCAGCGACCAGACCCACCGCGCCGAAATCAAGGCCAGCACCGCCGACCTGGCCGATTCGTTTGAATTCTTTCGCACCCAGCAAACCGTGCATGGCGGCAAAGTCACGGCGGACGATAAACGCAAGCTGCGTAACAAGTTGAATGGTCTGAGCCTGGAGTTGGATTGCTACCTCGCCCATGACTACGGCATCAATCCTGACAACGCCAACGCTTTTGCGGCTTGGCGGGCCAGTCATCAACCTTTTCACTGGTTCGCGGAGTTTTATGAAATCATTCACGGCAAAGGCGGCTTTGATG
>CAIQPV010000293.1 GCA_903873725.1 uncultured Nitrosomonadales bacterium | reverse complement strand
CTGGTTACCGCTCTGGAACACAAACCCAATCCCAGTGTTGGACTGTTAAATATCGGCAGCGAGGACATCAAGGGCAATGAAGTGGTGAAACAGGCTGCGCAGTTGCTGCGGGAAAGCGATTTGAATTTTTATGGCAACGTCGAAGGCAATGACATTTTCAAAGGTACCACTGACGTTGTAGTCTGCGACGGATTTGTAGGTAACGTGGCACTGAAAACCACCGAAGGATTGGCACAGATGCTTGGCGGATTTCTGCGCGAAGAGTTTGGACGCAATGTTTTCAGCAAGTGCGCGGCACTGGTTGCCATGCCGGTAATCAATGCATTCAAACGCAGGGTCGATCATCGTCGTTATAATGGAGCGAGTTTTCTCGGACTGAAGGGTATTGTGGTCAAGAGCCACGGCTCGGCAGATGGTTTTGCTTTCCTGTGCGCCATCGAACGGGCTGCTGAAGAAGCGCGCGGCGGCATGTTGCAGCACATCAGCGAACATGTCGAAAAATGGCATCGCGAACGCCAAAACGCAGTGCAAGGAGCAAACTGATGTATTCGAAAATTATCGGCACCGGCAGCTATTTGCCCGCCAAGGTATTGACTAACTTTGATCTTGAAAAGATTGTTGAGACTTCGCACGACTGGATCGTATCGCGCAGCGGCATCCATGAGCGGCACATTGCGGCAGATAACGAACTAAGCAGCGACCTCGCATTGCAAGCCAGCCTGCGCGCCATTGAAGCTGCCGGTATCAGCGCAGACGAGATAGAACTGGTGATTGTGGCGACTTCTACTCCCGATCAGGTTTTCCCCAGTACCGCCTGCATCCTGCAAGATAAACTCGGCATCAGAAATCGCGGTCCTGCATTCGACATGCAAGCAGTATGCGGCGGATTCGTTTACGCCATGAATACCGCAGACTTGTACATACGCGGCGGACAAGCCAAAATCGCACTTGTGGTTGGTGCTGAAGTCTTCTCGCGTATTCTGAATTGGGATGATCGCACTACATCCGTACTATTCGGTGATGGCGCGGGAGCTGTAATATTGCAAGCCAGCGAAACGCCGGGCATTATTGCCGGCAAGCTGCACGCAGACGGTAGGCATCGCGATATGTTAAAAGCTGATCCACTGGTTTCAATGGATGGACAGGCAGTGTTTAAGTTCGCTGTCAAGGTGTTGAGCGAAGTGGTCGAAGAGGTACTCGAAGAAAACCATTTGAGCGGTTCCGACATCAGTTGGCTGGTGCCGCACCAAGCCAATATCCGTATCATGGAGGCCACCGCAAAAAAACTTGGCTTGAGCATGGAGAAAGTAATCGTAACCGTCGCCAATCATGGCAATACCTCAGCCGCATCGATTCCTTTGGCTCTGGACACAGCAGTGCGAGATGGCCGCATTAAGGCAGGGCAGAACATTCTTCTGGAGGCTGTGGGCGGCGGTTTTACCTGGGGTGCGGTTTTGATTCGCTGGTAGTAACGTAGATTGGGTTAGCGGCCTTTTCGCGTAACCCAACAACTTTTTAAATGATGTTGGGTTACGCGGTGAAACTGCTAACCCAACCTACCGATTTTTTTAAAACATGACTAAATTTGCATTCGTATTTCCCGGTCAGGGTTCGCAATCGCGCGGCATGATGGACGGCTACGCCGATTTTTCTGCGGTGCGCGACACCTTCACCGAGGCTTCTGATGTCCTTAAACAAGACATGTGGCAACTGGTCGCGGAAGGCAGTGATGCCGACCTGAATGCCACTGTAAACACCCAGCCGATCATGCTAATCGCGGGTGTGGCAGTATATCGTGCATGGCAATCGGAGCACGGCGCAGTACCGGTAATGATGGCGGGACACAGCTTGGGAGAGTATACCGCGCTGGTAGCTGCGGGTGCGTTGCGCTTTGCCGATGCCTTGCCGCTGGTGCGTTACCGTGCCCAATGTATGCAGCAAGCCGTGCCGGAGGGTGTGGGAGGCATTGCGGCAATATTGGGCCTTGATGAAGATGCAGTGCGTGCCGTGTGCATCGAAGGCGCGCAGGGCGAAGTGTTGGAAGCGGTAAATTACAACTCGCCCGGACAAATAGTGATAGCCGGAAATCGCGCGGCAGTCGAACGCGGCATGGAACTGGCCAAGGCCAAGGGCGCGAAGCGCGCCATCATGCTGCCGATGAGTGTGCCGTCGCATTGCCGTCTGTTGAAAGGCGCTGCGGAACAGTTGCGCGACTATCTCGCAAATGTCCCCGTGCAAACCCCGTCCATTCCGGTGCTGCACAATGCAGATGTCGCTGCCTACAATGATACCGCAGCAATCAAGGATGCGCTGGTGCGGCAGTTATATTCGCCGGTGCGCTGGGTGGAAACCGTGCTGGAATTCGGCAAACAAGGTATCACTCACAATGTCGAATGCGCACCCGGCAAAGTGCTGGCTGGACTTAATAAACGTATAGACGCTAACCAGCAGGCCTTGGCTATCAATGATGGAGAGGCTTTAAAACTGGCTTTGGCTGCACTCGAATAAACGATTTTCGTAGGTTGGGTTAGCAGTTTCACCGCGTACAACAGCCTTTTTGATGATGTTGGGTTACGCGAAAATGCCGCTAACCCAACATACAGACACTCGAATAAGGAACACTTATGACACTACAAGGACAAATCGTATTGGTAACCGGTGCCAGTCGCGGCATCGGCCAGGCAATTGCACTTGAACTCGGCCAACAGGGTGCAACCGTGATCGGTACTGCCACCAGCGATAACGGTGCGCTTGCCATCAGCGCATATCTTGAATCTGCGGGGTTCAAGGGTGCCGGCATGGCGCTAAATGTCAATGACAGCGCACAGATAGATCAGGTATTGGGTGAAATACGCAAGCAGTTCGGTGAAGTCTCCATTCTGGTGAATAACGCGGGCATCACACGCGATAATCTGCTGGCACGGATGACTGACGAAGAGTGGGACGACGCGCTGGCGACCAATCTCAAGTCAGTGTTCCGCCTCAGTCGCGCAGTGTTACGTGCCATGATGAAAGCAAGGGCAGGGCGCATCATCAGCATCGGCTCGGTAGTCGGCAGCATGGGCAATCCGGGGCAATCCAATTATGCGGCTTCCAAGGCGGGCATGATCGGTTTTACCAAATCGCTCGCACAAGAGATCGGTAGCCGCAACATTACCGTCAACTGCGTTGCCCCCGGTTTTATTGACACAGATATGACCCAAAGTTTAGGCGAAGAACAACGCGCCAAACTGATCGAACACGTGCCCCTGAAACGCCTCGGGCAAGT
>CAIQPV010000292.1 GCA_903873725.1 uncultured Nitrosomonadales bacterium | reverse complement strand
CCTCGCTTGAATGCGGTTTTACAGAGCCGCGCATTATACATAAATATGATTAACCGTCAAAACTGTTTTTCAAAAATTTAGCGCTGTGCGTTGACATGGCCCGATTTTGGATCAATCACAGTCTTGGCGGATCTTAAACAATAAAATTTGATACGGTAGCCGCATCGAATGGCCAATTAAGCTCTGCACCATTGTCCATGCGCTTTAGCACCGGGACCCGCATGCCATAAGTTGAATATAAGTTGTCGTCGTCAACTATCTCTATGATTATAGGATTGATTCCTGCGGTGCGTACAATCGCTTCTGCCGATTCACATAAATGGCAAAACTGAGTGCTGAACAATTTTACGGTTAAGCGTTCAGAAACCAATTGACTATCCGAACCGGGCAAATCATGACAGATCAACGGCGCATGGAATCGAAGAACTCTGCGTTGTTCTTGGTCGCTTTTACCTTGTCCAGCAAGAATTCCATCGCTTCCAGTTCATCCATCGGGTAGAGCAGTTTGCGTAGTACCCAAATACGTTGCAGCAGATCTGGCTTGATCAACAATTCTTCCTTGCGGGTGCCTGAACGATTTACGTTGATCGCCGGGTAGATCCGTTTTTCAGCCATACGGCGATCCAGATGGATTTCCATGTTGCCGGTACCCTTGAATTCTTCATAGATCACATCGTCCATGCGCGAGCCGGTGTCCACCAGCGCGGTGGCAATAATAGTGAGTGAACCGCCTTCCTCGATGTTGCGTGCCGCGCCGAAGAAGCGCTTGGGGCGTTGCAACGCATTGGCATCCACGCCACCGGTCAGCACCTTGCCGGAGGAGGGAACCACTGTATTATAGGCGCGCGCCAGACGGGTTATGGAATCCAGCAGGATCACCACGTCCTTTTTGTGCTCGACCAGACGCTTGGCTTTTTCCAGCACCATTTCGGCAACCTGCACGTGGCGTGTGGCCGGTTCGTCAAAGGTCGAGGCAACCACTTCACCGCGTACGGAGCGGCTCATTTCGGTGACTTCCTCGGGGCGTTCATCGATCAGCAATACGATCAGGTGCGCATCCGGATTGTTCGAGGCGATGGAATGGGCGATATGCTGCAACATCACTGTCTTGCCTGATTTCGGCGAGGCCACCAGCAGGCCGCGCTGGCCCTTGCCGATGGGGGCGACGATGTCGATGATGCGGCCGGTTATGTTTTCCTCGGCGCGGATGTCGCGCTCCAGTGTCATTTGCAGAGTCGGGAATAACGGAGTCAGGTTCTCGAACAATATCTTGTTCTTGGCATTTTCCGGTGCCTCGCCATTGACCTTGTCAACTTTCACCAAGGCAACGTAACGTTCGCCTTCCTTGGGGGTGCGTATCTCGCCCTCGATCGAGTCGCCGGTATGCAAGTTGAAGCGGCGGATCTGGCTCGGGCTGACGTAAATGTCGTCAGGGCCGGCGAGGTAAGAGGTGTCCGGGGAACGCAGGAAGCCAAAGCCGTCCGGCAGCACTTCCAACGTGCCTTCGCCGAAAATGCTCTCGCCTTTTTTCGCCTGATTTTTCAACAGGGCGAAAATCAGGTCTTGCTTGCGCATGCGATTGGCGTTGTCGATCAGGTTGGTGGTTGCCATTTCCACCAGTTCGGTGATGTGTTTAACTTTCAGGTCGGATAAATGCATGGGATGGGATATGGGATAGAACGGGGTTAGGGAAGTTACTTGAAATTAAAAAAACGTAAGGGGAAGTATGACTTTTCGCGCGGTGAAGCCACGTACCTGAACTGCCTTGAGTTTCGTTTATAGTTGTGAGTATATGTTGCTGCGGGGACGAAACAGGACAGTTGCAGGCGCGAGGTTAAACGGTTTAGATGTGGCTGTCAATAAAAGCGGTAAGTTGTGATTTTGAAACCGCGCCGACCTTGGTTGCTTCAATGTTGCCGTTCTTGAACAACATCAAGGTGGGGATGCCGCGAATACCGTATTTTTGCGGAGTTTGCTGGTTCTCGTCTACATTCAGCTTGGCCACGGTCAGGCGTCCGGCGTATTCCTTGGCAACTTCCTCCAGGATAGGGGCAATCATGCGGCACGGACCGCACCACTCTGCCCAATAGTCCACCAACACGGGCAAAGATGTTTGCAGAACCTCTGCGGGAAAAGTTGTATCGGTAACGTAAAGGATGTGTTCGCTCATAGTGTGCCTCGCTGTTAATGTTGGTTGTGTTTAAGTGTATGGATGACGCTCACGCGGGGTGAATTGTGGGTGGGTTGCAAGAACTCAGGGTGCATCCTAACGGAAAAAAGGCAGAATGTGAAGAGGCAGCCTCTTCAAATCGCAAGTAAACCTGAACCGGAGGTTGCGGCCTGGGACATGAATGTTCTTCACATATGCCAGATGTATAAGGTCGAATGGTGCAAATCATCCACGGTGAATGTTTGCTGTGGCGGGTGCCCGGCCACAGCAAAAGTATTGCTGATAAACACCGTGCCGGGGCGCATTTCGCGGCGGGCTTTCTGCCACAGCTCGTCCATGGGTACCGGAGAAAGATAGGCGAACACCACATCGTAATGCAACAGATCGCAATTCCACAGGCTACCCCACTGCACCTGACAGTTGCGATAACCACCCAGCCGGATGCGCAACCAGCTCCACAAATAAGGCAGGGGAGCGGACTCCACGCCGAAAAAATGTCCATCCTGGCGAACCACGGCAAGATGTGTCAACACCCCGCCGATGCCGGAACCGAGATCGATGAAAGTAAAATTTTTATCGGGTGTTGGCGGGGGGAGCAGAAGTTCCATGGCTTCCCATATTCTGCGGCTGGAAAGATAGAGTGGCACCTGGGTGCGGAATGTGCTCCAGTACACCACCAGCAAAATCAGAAACACGATGAGAAAGAAATTCGGCGGAAGCCCCAGGGACAGCATCAGCACCAATGCGGGTACGAACAGGAGCTGGATGAGCAGCCACCATTTTGCCAAACCTGCAATGCGGCCCAGAGCAGTGGCAAGTACGCCGCACATCAAGGCGAACAGTAACGGAGGCATCCGCATTGCAGTTGCACGGGAGAATAGCAGCATACCGGCGAACGCAGCAGCTTGCAGCAGCAGCGCGATGACCGAGGGAGGTAATTTGGCGATCAATGAGCGCAATTATCGTTGCAACCCGGTTTCCACTTCCACACGTTTTGCGCGGCCCACCAGTCGTTCCACCAGTACCAATGCGAAATCCATTGCCGTGCCCGGGCCCCGCGAGGTAATCAGTTTGCCGTCCTCCGTTACTGCCCCGTTTTGTTGCAGTACCTTCGGAAAGGCATCCAGCGCACCGGGGTAACAGCTTGCGTGTTTGCCATCAAGCAATCCTGCAGCAGCCAGAACCGAAGGGGCCGCGCAAATCGCGGCAACATATTTTCCTTGCATGCTCATTTGCCTTACCAAATTCAATATTCGCGGATCGGCTTTCAAATGGTTCGTGCCGGGCTGCCCGCCGGGCAACACCACCATGTCAAAGCTGATTGCCAATGCTTCTTCCAGAGTAGTATCCGGCGTCAGCAATACACCGCGACTGCCACGCAAAGCGCCGGCGCTCGCACCTGCAAGGGTGACGGTAACGCCGGCACGACGCAGAATATTGACGACCGTGACAGCTTCCAGCTCTTCACTGCCATCGGAGAAAAGTATCAGGGCGGTTTTCATAATTCTCTCCCAATAAATCAGGTGATTTACAACGTCACGTTTTGCGAGTGGTGCGGCAGTTCCAGATAATGTTTGGTCTGCATCTCGGTCAAGCGGCTGGCGGTGCGGGAAAATTCTCCCGGTGCTGCACTACCCGACCAAATCTTTTCCGGGGTGGCTGCCGATGAAGCTACCAACCTGACATTGTTGTCGTAAAGTACATCCACAAGCCAGGTAAAACGCCGGGCTTCGGCAGCACGCTCGGGGGACAATCTCGGGATATGTGACAAAAACACGGTTGGATAACGGTGGGCGATCTCCAGATAATCTTCCTGCGCGTGCGCGCCGCAACACAATTCTTGAAAATCGAACCACACTACACTGCGTGCGGCTTTTTTCACGGGTATCATACGGCCCTGTATTTCGACATGCCCCTCACTGCGCTGCGTTCCTGCGGCTATTTTTTCAAATAATGCGTCCATCCGTTCCTCGCTGGCGGCATCAATTTCAGCATCGTTCGCCACGATGAATAGCGGCTCGCGAGCCGCAGCCTGCATGCGGTAATCATTGCCACCATCGACATTTAACACCGTCAGTTTGCGTTTGAGAAGGTGAATCGCAGGCAAGAAATTTTGCCGCTGCAAACCGTGCGGATACAAACCGTCGGGCGGATAGTTGGAAGTGGTCAATAGCACCACTCCCCGCGCTAAAATCGCTTCTACCAACCGTCCCAGAATCATCGCGTCGGCAATGTCATCAACATGAAACTCGTCAAGACACAACACCCGGGTAGATTTGGCGATACTGTCGGACAAAGCGATCAATGGATCGTTTTTCCCGGCCAGTAACTTCATCTCGTGGTGAACTTCAGCCATGAAATTGTGAAAATGGATGCGGCGTTTGCGGCGATAGGGCAGGCACTCGTAAAATGCATCCATCAGAAAAGTTTTGCCGCGCCCGACCCCGCCCCATAGATACAAACCGTTGGGAACATCCGGACTGCGCAGGCTGCGACCCAGAAACTGGTTGCGCTTTGTTTTGAAATCCATCAAGCGGTACCACAGCGCATCCAGTTCATCGATTGCAGAAGCCTGGGCAGCGTCATAAACAAAGTCAGGCAATTTGCTGGCGGATTGATACCAGATTTTGGGACTCATGCTGCCATCGGGTGGGATAGTAATAGTATGTTGAGACATGGGCGGTTCAATTTTCGGCTGGGCCGCGCTATACAGGACTGGAGAGTTTTGCTGCAATTATGCCGCGTTTCGAGGTTGCTCGCCTAGACGTGCATGAAATGGTCGTTGATGCTACTTCAACAATGGTCGGCCGCGATCAGATGTCACTTGCGAAGCGGATGAACCGGAAGAGTGCAATAACCAACGGGTGTTGTTCGTTAAACTGTAAAACATCCGGTGCAATGGAGAAGGTTTCTTGTATCCGCAAGAAACATCCACTTCCCGGTGACAGGGGAAGGGGATGTTCGTGTCTGATAAATTATCCGGCTTAGAGCAACGGCACAATCATCAATGCGACGATGTTGATAATCTTGATCAGCGGGTTCACAGCAGGGCCGGCAGTGTCCTTGTAGGGATCGCCGACTGTATCGCCGG
>CAIQPV010000291.1 GCA_903873725.1 uncultured Nitrosomonadales bacterium | reverse complement strand
CGCCTGGATTGCTGGTCACAGTTCCAAACTTAACGTTGGCATTGATGACGGTCAGGGTTTGGCTGGCCTTATTCACCGTCACGCTGACCGTGCCGTTGGTGGGGTTGTAGTTAACCGTGTCGGTCGGGGTGTAGGTCACCGGCTGCAGGCCTGTGGCATTCGGTTTAGTGGAAGGCGTGGTGAACGCAAAGCCACCCGCCGGGGTGGCAACACCGCCACTCAGCGTGGAACTCGCCAAGGTCTGACCATAGGTGATCGCCGAAGCCGTGGGCCAAGTGGTCACGCTGGGGTTGGCCTTATTCACCGTAACGTTGATCGTTCCGCTGGCGGAATTGTAGTTGACCGTGTCAGTCGGGGTGTAGGTCACCGGCTGCAGGCCTGTGGCATTCGGCTTAGCGGTAGGCGTGGTGAACGCAAAGCCACCCGCCGGGGTACCCGCACCGCCACTCAGCGTGGAACTTGCCAAGGTCTGACCGTAGGTTATCGTCGAGGCCGTGGGCCAAGCAGTCACATTGGGGTTGGCCTTCTGCGCCGTCGTGCTGTTGGTCACTCGCGGGGCAGCGTTGTAGTTGGGGTTGCCGGCTTGATCGTACTGGACGATACAGGTTCCGCTACCGCTCACGCTCACCATCGTGAATGTGGCCCCGGAGTTGACGTTGGTGCAAACAAGGGGGATGCCACTGCTGTAAGTCACAGTCAAGCCGGAACTGGCGGTTGCAGCCACGGTGAATTGCGTGTTGTATACCGCCGTTGCCGGGGCAGGTGTGGTGACGGTGATTGTTTGGTCGAGCTTAAGGGTTTGGAATTGAGCATCGTTCCCCGTACTCGAACTTTGGCTGTTCGTTGCGCTCAGGCGGTAATGGTAGGTTGTACCCGGTGACAAGCCGCTGATCGCCGCACTAACGATCTGATCCGTCGTACCATTATTAGGCGAAAGCGTCACACTGGCCGTGGAACCATAAGCAGTGGTTAGGCCATAATCGAATTGTGCCGTGGTCGCCAAGCCGTTGGGGTTCACTTTTCCGCCGAGTGTCGCTGAGTTTGAAGTTATGGAAGTGGCCGAACCCGTTGTCAACGTTATCGCGGCGATAGTCACCGTGGTGGAGCCTGTCGCGCTTAATGCACCGCCGGCACCTTGGCTACCGGTGTTGCCGTCATTAAATGTCCAGTCGATTTGAATGCTCGCACCCAGGGCTTCCGCATTGTTGCTGTAAGCAATCTGTTGCGCCACGCTATCCGCAAGGGCAGAAGTGGCATTGGCATTGAAGGCGATGCTGAGTGTGCCGCCACTTTGGGTGTAAGTCCCCACACCTGTCCCAGCGACACTGACGTTACCGCCTGTTAGCGTCAATGTACCCGATCCGGTGAATTGATCGTTTGCACTGGCTCCGCCGTGCCGTGCAAGCGTTAAAGTTGAGCCGTTGTAATTATTGGCGGCATCTAGTTCAGGGTCTTGCAGATTGACATCGGCATCCATCACGATACCTACACCACCCCGATTATAGCTTGATTGTCCGTTCAATATTCCCGTGTCAAATGTCGGATCGAGAGTGCCGTTGGTAGTCAACCGAACCACCGCAAAGTCCGCACTGCCAGTACTAGGCACAGTGACCCCGCCGAGTAGTATTTTTCCATTCGATTGAGTCCCCAGGCCATATCCATAGCTATAGCCCACTAAAGAAATCTGAGTTATGCCGCTGGTTCCAAAGCCTGAGTCTACAGACATATTTGAAGCAAAACGTATAACAACAAAGTCATTATGATAATACCCACCTACAAGGATTTTACCGTCGGATTGAATAACTACACTTTTACCGGAATCATCCCATCCTGTATAGTTATAAGTGCTGCTGAATGTTGGTCCCCCCGAACTACCATCTGAGTTAAAATTCAGCAGCGCAAGTTGGCTATCAACACCTACATTACTGGAACCTGTTAGAAAAATTCGACCGTCGCTGGAACGTATAGCCACACCGTAACCAAAATCATTACCTGTCAAGTTGTAGGTACGAATACCTGTGCCATTGAAGCTTGTATCGAGACTTCCATTGGTATTGTAACGGATTAATGCATAATCGTAATTTGACCCTTGATAGCTAGACCCCCCGATGACAATCTTGCCATCTGATTGGATTGCAACACTATTTCCATCGTCTTGGCCAGCACCTACATGCGTTACCACGACACCATCGCCTGAAAAACTAGTATCAAAAAAGCCATTGGTGTTGTATCGAACCACGGCAACATCAACATCGGTTCCGTTATAGCTGTTGCCGGAAACGACAATTTTTCCATTCATATCAATCGCCGCATCAAGTGCGTAATCATTACCCGTGCCTAGCGCAGTCGTAACCTTGCCACTATTTCCAAATGAACTATCCAAACTCCCATCAGAGTTGTAACGCACTAGCGCAAAATCTGTGTTGCTTCCATTGAAACTGGAACCTGCGACCACTATTTTTCCGTCCGCTTGGACTAGGACTTTACTTGCCTTGTCATCGCCCAAGCCTACTGCGGTAGTGACCTTGCCGTCGCCATCAAACGATGTGTCAAATGTCCCGTCGGGATTAAGCCGCACAAGTGAGAAATCGTTATTGCTTCCGTTGTAGGTATAGCCTGCCAATAGAATCTTATCATCTGTCTGCACAGCAAGACTTTGCGCGGCATCATCGCCTGAGCCAATGCCAAAAATGATCTTTCCGTCTCCAACACCAAAATTTGGGGCTTGATTAGTCGAAGAAAAAGATATTGTATTGGGTGTTTGATCAAGGTCAACCCCACCATTGGCAGTGCCACCATTATCTTGCACTTGAAATGTGAAATTGGTATAATTATTTCCGATTGCATTACTCGGTGGTGTATACTTCAAATACCCATAGTTGATATCAGTTACTGAGATTACTTGACCCACCGTGATGTTGCCACCATATTGGAGAGTGAGCGAACCCACACTAGGCAATGTTGTGATCTTTACTGCCAGCAGAGTGTTCGCGGGTGTGTCTAAGGAATCGGAAAAGCCAAAATCGGCAGAGGTGAAGGTATAGGCGGTAGTGCCAATCGTAATGATGGATTTATCCGCACCGGATGGTGCATCATTGATTGCCGTGACATTGAAAGTGACTGTATTGGGCGTTTGATCGAGGTCAATACCTCCATTCGCTGTACCGCCGTTGTCCTGCACTTGGAAAGTAAAGCTGGAGTAACTGGTTCCACTGCCGTTAGCCGCCGGCGTGTAGATCAATTGGCTTGAGTCAATGATGGATGCTGGAACGAACTGACCAGGGGTGATTGCCTGACCGTTAAGCTTGAGTGTGCCTGTAACCGGCAAAGTGGTAATTTTTACTGCTAGTAGGGTATTGGGCGGGGTATCCAGAGGATCAGTAAATCCGAAGTCGGCATTATTAAAGATATAAGGGATATCCTCGTTGAGGCTGATAGTTTTGTCGGTACCTCGTGGCGGGTCGTTAGCAGGCGGCGTGATATTGAACGTAATGGTGTTAGGAGAGGAGTCAAGATCAATGCCACCATTTGCCGTACCACCATTGTCCTGCACTTGGAAAGTAAAATTAGCGTAGTTATTACCGATGGCATTACTCGCTGGGGTATATTTAAGGTAACCCGATGTCAAGTCGGCAACCGTGATAAACTGAGATGCCGTTACAGGCACACCATTGCGTTTGAGCGAACCCAGAACTGGTAAGGTAGTGATTTTAACTGCTGACAAAGCGTGAGGAGGACTGTCATCGGGATCGGTGAAGCCAAAATCGGCAGCTTCAAAGGTATAGGTATTGTCAGAAGCAGAGTTAATCGTTTTATCAGTACCCGATGGAGCATGATTTGGGACATTCACTCGTATAGAAAGCCGATAACTCCCTGTAGAACCCCCGGTTGAACCTGCTGCGATGTAGAAAATGCCTGTTGACGTAGGACTATATAAAACACGAGCATTATAACCATCCCCGCTATCATCATCAGTGGTCCCGGATTGTAAAGCACCAGCACTGTCATAAATGCCCCGTAAATAAGGGTCATAAAGAGTTCCTTGGCTCGTAGGCGAACCTTCTTGATCAATTTGGTATGCCACTCCGGCGTTCAATGAAACTCTGAACCAATCCACATCATTGTATGCCTCAATTGATCCAGTTGCTGAACCGCCCACAGTGACTGTACAGTTAGTAGAAATATCAGCAAAACAATCATCGACCAACAATGCACTATAATTTGCCAATTCGTCCAAAGCCGCAAACAGCGGAGACTCGATATGCCCACTCAACACTTCCAAATTCCAATCCCCCCCCCCCGCACTGTCGCCAGTGGGATTGACAGAAGCCGCAATATCCGCCCCAGTCGCTTGGGCTAAGGTTTTAACAAAAGCCGCACCCGTTTCTCCCGCGCCTACATTGCAACCATAGAGCAGAATATCCCCATGCTCACTCAGCGCCTTGCCAATAGTTGCCAGCGCATCATGATGGATTTCCATAGTATTTTGGGAAAGTTGGGCATTGCCAAGTAGCAAAGTTCCAGGTCTGCCATGCGAGACGATGTGAATGGCATCCACTCCCGAATAACCGTATAGCGCATCGGCTATCTGGGCCAACCCATCGGCATTGGCATTGAGACGGATGACCTTGATATCGCGGTCCAAGCCCTTCAACAGGGTATCGGCATCGGCGACGTTTTGGTCAATGAAGAGGATTTTTTGATGGACGGGGGCAACATGCGAATGCTCCTTGTGGACTATCGGCTTTCCATGCACGTTTAGGTCAACTACCGTGATTGAATTTGGCGGCAACGGGAGCAACTGGCCCCAATCGTTTGGGATCGCCATGTAAGAGACAAGCAAAAACCCGACAGCCAACAACCATCGCGTGAATGACCCTATGCACATGACTTTATCCCCTTAAACTTTGATGTTTTACATTATTCTTTATATGGCCGTAGGATGCAGTGAGGAACGAACCGCATCCTACGGTCCTCACTACGAACGGCTTAACTTAATG
>CAIQPV010000290.1 GCA_903873725.1 uncultured Nitrosomonadales bacterium | reverse complement strand
CATGATCGGCGATCTGGACCGGGCGACGTTTTCCAACATCGAGCAGCAAAGCCTGGAGTTTGTCATGCATACCATGACTCCTTGGGCCGAGCGCTGGGAAGCCAGTATCGAAGCCGACCTGTTACTTGATGACGACAAGCTGGAAGTGGAATTTGATTTCGCCAACCTGATGCGCGGCGATGCGGCAAGCCGCTCAACCTATTACCAGAGCGGTATCCAGAACGGCTGGCTGACACGAAACGAAGCACGCATTGCTGAAAATCTCGACCCGATCGAAGGTCTCGACGAGCCGTTGCGTCCTCTCAACATGGTAGAAAACTCGGATGCAGAAGCCTCAGAAGCCCAGCCCCAAAAAAACACTCAACCTGATACTGAACAGAAAGACGCCGATGAAACGTGAAATTTTACTGGCCGAATTCCTTGCCACCCCCTGGGCAATGATGCCGGAAAGACTGGCAACTGCAACGTCTGTCCTGAGCCGCTGGTCACGCGGTGATGTAGCCACGGCCAGCACCATGGAACAGATTGCGGCAGATAAACTTGCCCGCGAAGCCCGCCGCCAGCAACTTTCCAAAACAGCCGGCAATGGCATAGCCGTGCTGCCTCTGTACGGGGTGATCACCCAGCGCGGCAACATGGTCGACGATTTCTCAGGGCCGGGCAGCGTGAGTACACAGCTGTTTGGTTCTGCCTTGCGCGAGGCCCTTGCGGACCCTGCCGTCGGCAGCATCCTGATCGACATCGACAGTCCCGGTGGCAGTGTCTACGGAATAGCTGAACTGGCCGACGAAATCTCTGCCGCAAAAAGCCAGAAACCAGTCGTGGCGATTGCCAACAGCCTTGCTGCATCGGCTGCTTACTGGCTTGGCGCACAAGCCTCTGAACTCTATGTCACACCGGGAGGTGAAGTCGGCAGCATCGGCGTGTGGCAGGCACATTTCGATTATTCCGAAGCAATGGCAGCGGAAGGCGTGACACCCACGCTGATTTCTGCCGGAAAATTCAAGGTAGAGGGCAATCCCTATGCGCCACTCGACGAGGAAGCGAAAGCGTTCCTGCAATCCCGCACCGATGATTACTACGCCTCCTTTACCAAGGCGATCGCCAAGGGGCGAGGCGTGCCGATTTCGCAGGTGCGTGAGGGCATGGGCCAAGGACGTGTGCTGGGAGCCGATGCTGCTCTGGCACAAAACATGGTCGATGGCATTTCTACCTTTTTCGACGTAATCAAAAAGATGCAACGTGACGCCAAGTCTTCATTGCCGAAAGCGTCACGCCTGGCAATCGCCCGCCGCGAACTGGAAGTTTTGTAGTACCCACCGCGAGTTAATCGCACAGCCAACCGCCCTCGTGGCGGTTTTTTTATGCCCGCCTTGTGCGGGTTTTTTATTTGGAGAACCCTAGCATGAGCAAGCAATTACGAGCTTTACAGGCCCGCAAAAGCGGACTGGTCAAAGAGGCACGCGCACTTACAGACATTGCCACAAACGAATCCCGCGACATGACAGATGCCGAAGTGACAGCCTTTGAGGTGCT
>CAIQPV010000289.1 GCA_903873725.1 uncultured Nitrosomonadales bacterium | reverse complement strand
GCCATGCCACGCAAAAGCTCATCCGCCAAGGCTGGCACGCCCTCCACAATAAATATAGCCCCTTCAGGCACATCAATTTCAACCCCATTTGAGATAGAATGTCGCTCAACTCTGTCATAACGAGGAATCAGCTTGCTTCCGGGCACAAGCCTAGCATCCGCAAGGAAACTGTGCATCGCAGCCAGATCGTAACGATCAAGCACAGCACTGCCGCTACGGTCATCTTCACCTCGAAGCCAGCTATCAAGGGGAATTACTACCGATGGCCTTCCGTGTTCTTTTAATGCAGCAGCAAAACTCGCAGCCCAAGTGCTTTTGCCAGAACGAGCGAGACCTCCCACCAGGATAATTGCGCCGGATTCAACGCTTTTCACCAGCTCTACTGCGCGAGATCGTAGCATAGGCCAGCGCAGCATTATCAGATCTGCTGCCTGACCAAACGTTGCGCATTCAAAATCAGGGAGACAAGGCCATTTACCATCTCTCCCTGCATATCCGGTATTGACCAAAATCGAGCTGACACCAGCGCGTTTCGCGGTCAAAATATCAGTAGTCGTATCGCCAATCATCCATGATTTAGCAAGGTCGATATTTAGTTCAAATTTGGCCTGCTCAATCAATCCGATGTTTGGTTTTCGACATTCGCAAACAATCTTAAGGTCCCTACGCTCACCGGTAAAACCTGCATCTGGATGGTGCGGACAATAATACATCGCATCAAGATACGCACCCTCTGCCCCTAAAAGCGTTTCTAGTCGGTTGTGCACCTGCCTAAGTCCAGCTTCGTCACATTCACCCCGCGCAATAACCGGTTGATTTGTGATAAGAACAGTCCGGTAATTACTGCCATTTAATTTGGCAAGTGAACGTCCTACGCCAGGTAATAAAGACACTTCACTTGGTTGCCTGATATATCCACGCTCTTCCATGAGCGTTCCATCGCGATCAATAAAAACTGCAGGAACAGGATTAAGCAGCGAGCTTTGCGTTACTCGTCCAGTGAGCAAATCACGGCTAACTTTTTTTAATCGCTCGGGAGTTCCCGCATCTTTAATATATTCGGGACTGCGGTACCCCATTAAATATCCATTCTGCGCTAACAACAATGAAAAAACATGTTTGCCGAAATCAGGCTTGGCAGGCAAACCATCAAAGTTTTTCAGTATGTCCCGTTCTATGATGTAAACCCCCGCATTGACCAGGTTGGGTAGGTTCGCGTCAGATGGGTGCGGATATGGATGAAACTTTAATATTCGATTCTGATCATCAATCTCAACCAAATCGGAATCGTGTGGATGATCATTGGGATGGAGAAACAAAGTTGCAACGGGTTTATATTTTTCATGGAAGTCCACCATGCGACCAATATCAAAGTCGAACACCGTATCGCCGTAAAGAACCAAAAAACGGGGCTGCAAATAGTCAAAGGCTTGTAAAACTGCACCCGCAGTACCCGCTGCAGAGCTCTCGACGATGGTGTGTAAATTCAACCCCCATTTTGAGCCATCGCCACAAAACGCTTCGATCTGATCTGCGCCATACCCCGCTAAAATTAAGACGTCTTTAATTCCTGCTTGCGCAACATGAGTCAGATGATAATCGAGTAAGGGTCTACCATTTACTTCGACTAGCGGCTTTGGCAGGTTACCCGTTACCGAACGCAAACGAGTGCCAATCCCCCCTGCCAAAATAACCACTTGCATCAAACAAATCCTTTGGGTGCTACTTCTGCAACAGTACGAAGCACGGCCCCAACAGATGTAGAAGGGGCATGCCAACCAAGATCTGCCAGTTTCTTCACAGAATAACGAAAGCGTGGAACATCGCCGACCCAACCCCGATCTCCCCCAGTGTAACGAATCGTTGCACCGCATTGCACTTGGTCCAAGACGGCATTCGCGATCTCGGTTACGGTTGCCCCCTCATCTGCTGGGCCGATATTAAACAGGTTAATTCGCTCACTGGCTTTGTCACGTATCAGTTGCATCGCATCTATAAGATCTTTGACATGAAGATAAGGCTTTTGTTGTGTACCATCCCCTAAAACTTCCAGTTCATTTGGATTTACACGCAGTTTATTTAAGAAATCATAGATCACACCGTGCGTCAAGCGTGGTCCGATAACATTCGGAAAGCGAAAGATAAATGCCTGCTTCAAATAAGACTCAACCGCAGCAGAAATCAAACCTTCGGCTGCAAGTTTCATTGCGCCATAATTCGATATAGGCAGCAATGGCCCGGATGTCTCACACAAAAGTTCCGAGAGTGCACCGTAGACAGCCGATGTCGATGCGAAAGCAATTCTAGGAATTGCCAACTCACGCATTAACAAGAGCGTATTAAAGGTAGTCATAAACGTATCTCGATGGTCCACTCTTGGATCACGCACGCCGGCAGGTATATCGGAGTTGGCAGCCAAATGCCACAGCTCATCAATCACGCCCCCCCTCAGTGCAGGTGCCAACGCCTCCAAGACAGCACACTCATCTGCAAGATCCACATTATAAAGTGTGAAATTGGGATGTTTACGCGCAAGAATTAAATTAGATTCGACACCCCGACTAAAATTGTCTACGCCAATAACTGTGCATCCTTTATTAAG
>CAIQPV010000288.1 GCA_903873725.1 uncultured Nitrosomonadales bacterium | reverse complement strand
CTGGATTCCGGCCTGCGCCGGAATGACGGACCGTTATTTATTTCCGCTTCGGCGCCAGCACCATCACCATCTGCCGCCCTTCCATTTTTGGAAACTGTTCCACAATGCCATGTTCTTCCAGATCAGCCTTGACCCGTTCCATCAGGCGCATGCCGATGCCCTGATGGGCAATCTCGCGGCCACGGAAACGCAAGGTAATCTTGGTTTTGTCGCCCTCGGCCAGGAAGCGGATCAGGTTACGCAATTTAATGCCGTAATCTCCATCATCCGTGCTGGGCCGGAACTTGACTTCCTTGATCTGGATTTGCTTTTGCTTAAGCTTGGCCTCGTGCTGCTTCTTGCTCTCGGCGTACTTGAACTTGCCGATGTCCATGATGCGGCATACCGGCGGCTCCGCCATCGGCGCAATCTCAACCAGATCCAAATCAGCTTCTTCAGACAGTCTCAATGCTTCCGCAACTGCCACAATACCAAGTGGCTCCCCTTCTACACCAACCAGCCGCACCTTGGGTGCCGTTATCTGCTCGTTGATTCGTTGTGCTTTGTCCTGTGCTATTGCAGTTTCTCCACAAAAATAAATATTAAGCCGTGCTACTTCCCGTCTGCAGCTCCGATTTCAGGCGTTGCAACAACGCCTCAACCGACATCTGACCAAGGTCTTCACCTTGACGGTTTCGCACGGCAACCAAGCCCGCAGCCATCTCCTTGTCGCCCACAATCAGCAGGTAAGGTAATTTCTGCATGCTATGTTCCCGTATTTTATAGTTAATCTTCTCATTACGCAAATCCAGGTGAACACGGAACCCCTCCGAGCGTAAAGTTTCCGCTACTTGAGTCGCATAAACATCCTGTGCCTGCGAGATATTCAGCACCGCCATCTGCACCGGCGCCAGCCACAGCGGCAACGCGCCCGCGTGGTTTTCTACCAGAATTCCGATGAAGCGCTCCAGCGAACCCAGTATCGCACGGTGCAACATCACCGGAATCTTGCGGGTGTTGTCTTCATCAACGAATTCAGCGCCCAGCCGCCCCGGCATGGAGAAATCCACCTGTATTGTGCCGCACTGCCAGGAACGGCCAATCGCATCCTTGATATGAAATTCGATTTTCGGGCCGTAGAAAGCCCCCTCGCCCGGCAACTCTATCCACTCCAGGCCGGAAGCCCGCAGTCCGGCGCGCAAGGCTTCCTCGGATTTATCCCACACCTCTTCTGAGCCAACCTTGCTATCCGGACGCAACGCCAGCTTCACCGCCACATCGTGAAAGCCGAAGTCGCCATAAACCTTCAACACCAGCGCGTTGAACGCCGTCACTTCGGATTCGATCTGATCTTCAGTGCAAAAGATATGTCCGTCGTCCTGCACAAAACCGCGCACCCGCATCAAACCATGCAAGCCGCCGGATGGTTCGTTGCGGTGACACGAGCCGAACTCGCCATAGCGTAGCGGCAACTCACGATAAGAACGCAGATCGGCGTTGAACACTTGCACGTGACCGGGACAGTTCATCGGCTTGATCGCGTAATCATGTTTTTCCGACTCGGTGGTAAACATGTTGGCTTTGTAATGTTCCCAATGACCTGATTTCTCCCACAACACGCGGTCGATGATTTGCGGACAGCGCACTTCCTGGTAACCATTGTCCAGATAAACGCGACGCATATACTGCTCGATCACCTGCCACACCGCCCAGCCTTTTGGGTGCCAGAACACCATGCCCGGCGCTTCATCCTGCATGTGGAAAAGATCAAGCTGCTTGCCGAGCTTGCGGTGGTCGCGCTTCTCTGCTTCTTCCAGACGGAACAGGTAAGCATCGAGATCTTCTTTCTTCGCCCATGCCGTGCCGTAAATCCGTTGCAGCATTTCATTCTTCGAATCGCCGCGCCAATATGCCCCGGCCAGCTTCATCAGCTTGAACACCTTGAGTTTGCCGGTGGAGGGTACGTGCGGGCCGCGGCACAGATCGGTGAATGCGCCCTCGGTATAGAGCGATACATCCTGATCGGCGGGAATGGAGGCGATGATATCCGCCTTGTAGTGTTCACCTATGTCTTTGAAATACGCCACCGCCTCGTCGCGCGGCAACACACTGCGCGTTACCGGAATATCGCGCTTGGCTAATTCCGTCATGCGCTTTTCGATTGCGTTCAGGTCATCCGGGGTGAAGGGTCTTGAATAGGAAAAGTCGTAATAGAAGCCGTCTTCGATCACCGGCCCGATCGTGACCTGAGCTTCGGGAAACAATTCTTTCACCGCATAAGCCATCAGGTGAGAGGCGGAATGGCGAATAAGGTCGAGTCCTTCCGCATCCTTGTCGGTAATGATCGCCAGTACCGCATCGGCAGATATTGTGCGGGAAGTGTCAACCAGTTGCCCGTCCACCTTGCCCGCCAGCGCTGCGCGGGCCAAGCCCGCACCTATGCTGGCCGCGACTTCTGCAACAGTAACCGGCTGCGCGAAACTGCGCTGCGATCCATCGGGTAAGGTGATAACTGGCATGGTTTATTCTCTATAAAAAACATCAAGGTAAAACTTTACTATTATAGCCCAGCCAGTTGTTTACGGTCAAAATAAATGCCCTATTTCGGTTGGTGGCAAAGCACCAGCCTGAGGAATTGCAACCTTTGGGGTTGAATCAACGATTCCCCGTTACCGAGGCCAGCATCAACACAAACACCACAACCGATGCAATACTGAATACCAGTACAGCCGCAGCGGAACAATCTTTTGCTATCCGCACGAATTCGGCTTGTGCGGGATGCAACCCATCCAGCAAATGTTCCAGTGCTGTGTTAAACAATTCCGCAGCCAGAACCAATGCGACCATGACTATCACCAGTGCCAACCATATGATTGGGGGATTCAACCACGCGGTAACAGTTATCGCAGCAACAGCGGACAATACTTCGGTGCGAAAACTGACTTCATTCCGGAATGCAAACAGCAATCCTTGCCAGGCGAACTTCAGACGATGATAAAACGGCTTTCCTTTCACGATGGGCAACTATTCAATTTTCCAGTATGCCGTGACACCGTTGGGCGTAACCGCAAAGTTCACTCCATGCTTGTTGGTTTTGTGCGATTCCCACATAAAATCTCCAACGGCATAACCCAGCAACGATCCCGCAACCGTATCTGAAAACCAGTGATTGCGCCCGGCAACGCGCGCCGCATTTGTCACGGCGGCGACACCATATAACCACGGCTCATCATAAGCCTTGGCATAAGGGGTAACGGCTGCCCACATGACAGTGGTATGCATGGATGGCCAGGATGAATTACTATTATTCTTGCTGGCCGGATTAAAACTGGTCGCCCCTTGTTCAGCGCCGGGGCGCGCACGGCCAACCATATATTTCAGGCCCAGAGAACTCACTGCGCCCACACCGCCGGCAGCGAGCGCACTGTAGCTGGACTTGCCCAGCACGCTATCCTGATCGCTCGCCAAAAAAGACATGCCCGCGTATCCCATCACGACAAAGGGCAAATCGCTGCCAATTGTCGCCATTTTTTTCACGATTCCATTGTTGCCATGTTTGACGGCAATCTTGTCCAGGGGTTTATCCGCAACCGAAGAAACCAGACTTGCACCGCTGATCAGCAGCATCGAACGCCAGAAATCCGGGGTGGTCGTCAAGCGGCCTAAAGCGGTCAAGTCCTTGCTTGCCGATGCGAATACGGATTCATGGGAAGTAGTGGAAAAGCTGTCGGGGACATCGCCAAACTGCGTCTTCCTCTCAGTATCAAAAGGATGCCACTTGAGCAAATCGCCGCTCTGCTTTCCTGTCAGTGCCCACAACGGGAACTGGCGATTCAGTATGGCGCCGCCATCCCGCGTCAGCGGATGATAAAGAAGATGCGCCACATCGGGACTGGAGCGGGTCAGAAAGGTATCGAAAGGTATATCCACATAGATGCCTTTGTCAAAACTCCCTTCACCAAATGCAGCGGCGGAAACATTGGTTTTGGTGGCAAAGCCACCGAATTTGACGCCATTACTGAACACCCGCGACATGTCCAGCGTGACTCCCATGTCACCGGCCAGGTATCGTCCGGCACGGAGGGTAACATTAATATTGTTCACCCACTCCCAGTACAAGCTCGCATGGCCTGTCATGACCTGGTATTTGGGATTTAAAAACAGGAAATTCTGGGAGAAACCGCGTTGCTTTACCTCGTTGACATCCACCCCAAATGCCACCGAGCTTTGCCATGGCCGATAAAGCCACTCTGCGCCCACTCCTCCAAACATGGTTTCCAGCATGCCACCATAAACGCTGTAGAAATTTTCGTTGTTCAGTTTGTCAACATGGGTAAACTGAAACAACGGCATGGTTAAAGTTGAGGTATCGACATATTCCCGAATATACGTCCGCACACGGGGAAGTTCGCTGGGAGTAGTTTGAAACTTGAACTTGTTATAGTTATCAATAAGTCTGTAATCAAGCGATCCGGTCCACCAGGTGTTCGGTTTGAAATACCAGTTGGCCATTCCACCTACACCGGCCTGGAACATCAAAAACCCCTCCGGGCTACCGAGTGTCTGGCTATAGTCTGTTCCTATTTTGCCATCAAATTGTTTCGGCGGTTTATCTATCAACGAATCTGACATAGGGTAGAGAAAGCCTTTGGCTTCCGGTTGCTCAAACACTGCGCCCTGAAGACGATGGGCGGGGATGAAACTTGTCTTTGCCTCCACCCAAGCCTGGCGGTCAATCAGATATTCATGCATCCCCAAATCGTATTCCGCGGACTGAATCCGAAAAACCATGATATTACGGCTTGGAACATAGCGGTGCAAAACCGAGGCGATGCGGTCAATATAGGCATTCCAGTACATTGCATCCGCCTTCTCGAAGCGAACGATCAATTCGCTGCCGGCGCGCCTGATCTGCAGAACGTGCCATGTCGTTTTTTCCTCCAGTAAAGTGGCAACCGTTTCCCAGTTCGGCTCCTCTGTCGGGTAAACCGGACTGACCTTTTCAGGCTGCGGATCATTCATTTTGGGGAAATATAACTTGGTCAGGTCATTGTGAAAGCTTGCCCCCAATCCCAAAGTTGTGCCCCGTTCCCAGCTCATGGAAAGATCAACCGAAGGAAGCCAGTGGTAAACCATTCCGACATTGAGGGGACTGGTCTGCTTCAGATTATGGCCATTGGGTTCGTGCTGATAATTGTTGCCATCGAGTTCGAGTTTGAGTTGCAAAGACTCCCATGGGGTCTGGTACTGAACGCCGCCAAACAATGCCGTCCGCCCTGTGAATAGGGATGAAAGGTTAAATTGTCCACCAGTTGTACCTGAACTCGGTGCCACGCGAGTTCTGTACCTGGAACTGAGAGCGGAGAAAGGATTTGGCAAGTTTCCGCGCGCACCCAAATACCCCCAGCCCAGCCCCAACGACCAGTCCAGATTGCCGGTACGTTTATTGGCTACCACATATTCCCCCGCCCTCAACCCGGTACCCAGCATATCCGAGGCACCCACCGCCATCTGGGGCAGGAAAGCACTTTCTTCCGACAACTTCAGTTTGACATCAAGGGATTTATCCTTGTAAGTCTGGCTACCCGAAAAACTGGCCGGGCCGTATGGCTGATTTGCAAAATCGCTAAACCCGTATCCAACCTCCAGCCAATCCAGGGGCTGAAGCTCAGCGTTGAGATCAGTGTACGGCCAGGTGTGATGCAAGTTCAGCGAAGCTTCTCCGACTTTTTCCATCCGTGCTGTAGGGGTTTGCATCAGGCTGGTAGCAATTTTAAGCCCCTGCGGCCGGGCGGGTTGCCCCGTTAGGAATTCATTCTGAATGGCAGGCGGCGGAAGAATCCGCGCAGCCTCTTTGTCAGCGGCAACGCCCTGTGTTGCCAGCAACCGCGCCAATTGCTCCAGTACTGTGACCGGCCAGGGGATGGTCTTGTCGTCGGTTAATATCCACGCGCCGGGAGCGGGGGGATCTTGATCTTCTTCATTCCAGCCCGCCACTCCACGGTGCTGAACCAGGCCGTCGGGCTGAACGATCCATACCACTTGGGGTGATGAACGGCCGGCATTGCATTGCCTGACATAATCCAGGGCAAACAAGCGAACTGAATGAACAACCTGACATAGCTGCCCATCGCCCCGCACAACAGTAACCGTAGCGGGACGGGAAGGAATCAATATGCGTTGCCCCTTGTGCAAAACGGGATCATGAACGGGGTTGGCCTCCAGCCATCTTGGATCGGCTCTCTCCACCACCACACGTCCGGTAACCGGCAAGGCTTCGACAAAACCGGCAAGCTTCATCGCGGCTTCACGCGCTACACCGGAAGCAGAATATTCCGCCTTGAGGGATTCCAGAAGCTGCAATTTCATGCGCCTCTGTTCTTGTGCCTCTTCTGGAACCATCCAGACCAATCCTTGCGGATAGGGCGTAACCCGCTGTCCGTTAACCGGCAGAGTATAGGTTTGCAGGGCGGGATTTATCTTCAGGTTGAGCCACCCGCTCAAACGAATCTGTGACTCAATATCGAGCGCTGAATCAAGCACAGGATCAGCTTGCGCTTCCTGCACGGCACTTGCCATTAACAGCACGCAGCAGAAAACCCGGAACAAGGCAGAACACCGGAAAACTGGCAACCGCTTCAAACCAGCGTAAAGATTCAGCCTCAAGGCTTGCTCTCTTTCCGTGGCGTCCACTTTTGCCATGAAAAACATAAATCATTGGAGAGACATTGCTCGGCATAAACCACTTTGGGGGTTTCACCCGACATGCTGACACCATAGCGCGCCGTGGGCAATCCGCCCGTGTCTTCCGCGCGCTCTTCAAACCAGGTCAACGATGAGGCAGGGATCACTTGCAGCCGGGTATCATTGGGCTGGG
>CAIQPV010000287.1 GCA_903873725.1 uncultured Nitrosomonadales bacterium | reverse complement strand
GTCCTGTTTGGCATCCTGAACGCACTGGCGGTCACGGGCGCAGCAACCCCGGTAGCCGTGGCATCCGGCGCAGCGGTGGTGTACGGTCAATTCAAACCCTTGCAGGGTGCCATCAAACAACGACACATGCGTCACCCGCGCATTCGCCGGTAGCGTCACCGCATCCACCGCAAAACCATGGTTCTGGCTGGTAATCATCACGCGCTTGCTTTGCGTGTCCTGTACCGGATGATTCGCGCCACGATGGCCGAATTTCATCTTCACCGTCCTGGCTCCGCAAGCCAGGCCCATGATCTGGTGCCCAAGGCAGATGCCGAACAGCGGAATGCCCGCCTCAATGAACTTGCGCGTCGCGTTGATGGCATAGTCGCACGGTTCCGGATCGCCGGGGCCGTTGGACAAGAATACGCCATCTGGCTTCATCGCCAATACGTCTGCAGCAGCCGTTCTGGCAGGCACCACAGTGATTTTGCAGCCGCGCTCTGCCAGCATGCGAAGTATATTTCGCTTCACGCCAAAGTCATAAGCAACTACATGTAATTTCGATTCAGTAACATCCCGGTATCCATTACCCAACTTCCACTCACGCTGCGTCCATTCGTATTGTTCTTCGCCGGAAACCACCTGTGCCAGGTCCATCCCTGCCAACCCGGCAAAATGGCGTGCCGCAGACAGCGCGGAAATTTCGTCCGTACCGGTGGCAATGCAGCCGTTCTGCGCACCCTTTTCGCGCAAGATGCGCGTCAGCTTGCGCGTGTCGATGTCGGCGATGGCGACTACGTTGTTGGCCTTGAGGTAATCCGGGAGGGATTGCGTGCTGCGAAAATTACTTACAGTTAGCGACAAATCGCGGATCACCAACCCGCTGGCAAATACCTGGCGCGATTCCACGTCTTCGGAATTTACTCCCACGTTACCGATATGAGGATAGGTCAGCGTAACGATCTGCTTGCAGTAAGACGGGTCGGTGAGAATTTCCTGATAACCGCTCATCGCGGTGTTGAATACCACCTCGCCGACGCTGCTTCCTGAAGCACCGATGGCAATGCCCCTAAACACCGTCCCATCGGCTAATACAAGAATGGCGGGGTTCGTTTGCTGCACAAGTACTCCAACCTGGAAGATTACATAAAGAAGCGGGACGAACCGTTTCGTTCATCCCGCTCTGATTTGATACAAATTATACCCGATAGTAAGGTGGGTATCAAATATTGGAAGAAGAGCGCGAACCAGGCTCATACATGATTAAGGCTGCCCTCTCAAAACTCCTTCCATTCATCCTCATCGTTCTTCTTGAATGCAGCGGGTAATTCGTTTAACTCGGCGTTGACTTTACGCGCACTGTTTGCGCCCGTCGTCGCAGTTGCCAATTGTTGCTTGCCTTGAGACGCCTGCAAATACGCACGCGTCACTACCGTTACGGCATTACTTGATGATTCGGGCAACTGGAAAGTACCGAGCAGTTTGGTAAGTTCCAGCGCCTGTTCCTTAAGTGATTCGGCCGCAGCAGCGGCTTGTTCCACCAGCGCCGCATTCTGCTGAGTCACATCATCCATCTGTGTGATCGCCTGATTCACCTGCTCGATGCCGGAGCTCTGCTCGACCGAAGCCGCACTGATTTCCGCCATGATGTCGGTCACCCGCCTGACCGAGTTGACTACCTCGTCCATGGTCTTGCCGGCCTTGTCCGCAAGATCGGTGCCTACCGTCACCTTATC
>CAIQPV010000286.1 GCA_903873725.1 uncultured Nitrosomonadales bacterium | reverse complement strand
GTACGCACCCAACGTGACGGCGTCAGGCTCGCTCTCTTGAACAATCGCCTCGAGGCGATCGCACGCAAAATGGCGAATACGCTCCTGCGAACCGGTCGCTCCGGCGTTCTGAACATCGCACGCGACTTCTCGTGCTGCATCCTGACCGGCAGCAATGAGTTGCTGGCGGCAGCCGAAAGTCTGCCGATCCATGTTCTGAGCGGACCTGATCTGATCGTGATGCCGTTCAATGATCCCTATATTGTTGGGAACTCTTACCTGGATATCAGCAAGAGACAGAACAGCAATAACATTTACGTTTCGTTTAAATTTCCTGAAGGCGTTAAACCAGTCCCAGTTTCAATTTTCATTGAAGACCCTGCAGGTGGACCCGCACTGGGTCTCCAGCTTATCCCCAAGAAAATCCCTCAACAGGTCTATACGGTTGTCGACGATACCGAGCGTTTTTCAAGGGACTCGCGCAAACAAATTGCCAAGGGTGCCGACTACACGACTCATGTGCAGGAGTTGATGGAAGTCGCTGCCTTTGGCAGCACGCCCTCCGGTTACTCAGTTGCTCCCTTCAATTTGCCTCCCATGGTTTTACATGGACTGAAGTTGGATGCGATCCGTCGCCTGAGCAACACCGAAGGGGATCTCTATGTCTATGAAGTCACGAATCCCACTTCCAATGCAGTCATGCTGAATGAAAAGGAGTTTGACGGTCCCCGTGTGAAAGCGGTCTCTATCTTTCCTAAACCGGAACTTCAGAAAAATGAAAAAGCCACTGTGATTGTCTTTGCCAAAAAAATGGAGGGCAAATAAGCATGTCAAAATTTCAGGAGACGATGGAAGAGTGGAAACAGCTTGAGCCGAAGAAAAAGGCATTCCTGGCTGTCGTTGCGCTGGCAGGTCTTACTTTTCTCACAGTCCACCATTTTGCAAACGAGAAGAAACAGGCGGCAGACGATCAGATTGCAGCCCTTTCTGCCCCTTCTGATTCATCGGGCAGCGCTATACCACTGCCGGGTGAGCAAGATAATGCCAGACAGCACCTGGACGTGTTACCCAAGACCAATCGCAATCAAGGCTTGGAAGACCTGAATACACGTCTGGATCAGCTTCAGGATATGCTTAAACATATGCAGGGGAACCCCGGCGATTTCACTTCAGTAAAGACTGGCGCAGTTGATGGACAGATTAAATCTCCTCCACCTGTATCGACCGCCAATACCACTGCCACAGTCAATCTGGACAAGGCACTTGATCCGGGAAAAGTTGACTACAATGAAGCGGTGAAGCCGCTGCAAAAAAACGGCTCGGCAACTCCCTCCAAAGACTTGAATGACATGTCAACTGGCAGTCAGCCATTACTTCCACCTGCCGCAGCGGAAATGAAAGTCTGGAAATCCGAAGACAAAATTCCCCAGGCAAAAGTGCAGGAAGAACCAAGCATCATGATTCCTGTCAATTCAGCCCTCGATGCGGTGATGCTCTCCGGCATCAATGCCCGGCAACCCGGCTCATCGACGGGTGCGGCAAGTACTGCGACCAGCGCACTCAATGTGGGCGCTCCCTTTGTGACCCGACTCAAAGGCAACGCGATATTGCCCAATGGCTGGAAGCTATCGCAGTTGGGTGACTGTTTTCTGGGCGGAAGTGCTGTGGCTATTTTGAGCACCGAAAGGGCCAATGCGATTGCGGACACCATTTCCTGTATCGCGCCCAACGGGGAAATATGGGAAGCACCGGTTAAAGCCTATGCGCTGGACGTAGACGGCACGCTGGGCATTGCGGGCAAGGTGGTGAGCAAGCAGGGTTCGATACTGATGCAATCAGCACTCGCGGGGATGGCTTCGGGGCTCGGTGCAGCACTTGCACCCACCTCGTTGCCTTCCTACAACAGCAATGCAGTGAGCGGCCAGTCACAGGGCTATCAAATACCCAACGCGAGCCTGATTGCAGGCTCAGCTGTGGGGCAGGGCATAAATTCGGCAGCAGGACAACTTTCCAAATTCTATCTTGAATTCGCGCGCGAAATTTTCCCCGTAGTAGAGGTCGTAGCGGGAACGCGTGTGACCTGGATTCTGAAAGAATCGATTGAGCTGAAGAAAACCCACACCCAAAAGGTCTCCATGAAATGAAAACCCAGCGCTCCGCATCCCTGATCTTCCGGTTTGTTCTCATGACTTGCATTCTTGCCTCGGCTGGAGGCTGTGCAACGTTGTTTAACCCGGTGGGCGAAAACAAATACGACTGCAACCGCAAGGAAAACCCTGACAGTCCCTATTGCCACAGTTTCCGCTCGGTTGAACAGGCAACCTCTAACGATGTCCCAGCCAGCCGTTATGATGAAAAAATGAGCATTGCCGAAATAGACAAGCTCACCGGAATTGCGCCTCTTAACAAACAGTCAGGTCCTTCCAGTTCTCCACTCCCAGCGGCTTATGACTTGCATGAGACCTTGGGTCTGACCGCAGTTCAGCGGGTTGGTGTGCCTGTCAGCCTGACGACAACCACGGCGCTTACTCCAAACATTTTGTCCGAACAGGACACGAACCCAGCACTCCCCGCCGGAACCCCCGTCCGCATCGGCCCGGTAGTGCAACGCGTCTGGATAAAAAGTTTTAACGACAGGAACGACATGCTGACAAGCGACCAGGTGGTCTACAAAGAAGTGGTACCGACACATTGGGCAGGTCAGGCTTCTATTCTGACCACGCAAGAGATTACCTCAGGTGGTTTACCAGGTACCTATCCCCATAAGCCGGTTGAGTTATCAACGTCTGTGCTTAACGATTATGCTGTTCCGTCCCAAACCTTGAGGAAGGATAACAGTACAAGTTTTAATCAGCCAGGATCGCAATTCCAGGTTAATGAAACGGCGCCACCGCTGTCCGATATCAGCGATAAATCCATGCCCAACTAACCAGGAAATCACTCTAGGAACCCTTATGAAAACATTATCCCTATCCTCAACCGGAATCACCCTTGCCCTGCTTCTGGGTACCGTAGCCCTGCTCACGTCTGCCGCAGCCTTGAACGGCGGTACCGCCCTCACAGCCTCAAGCTTCGACGGCATCGTCACCACCATCAAAAGTATGCTTTCATCGACGATGGTGCTGAGTTTTGCCCTGCTGGCCTTATTTGCTGCGGTCTGGCAGATCACGCATGGCAAGGGGTATGGCTTATTGGCAATGGTACTGGGTGTTCTGGCTGTCGCTATTCTTGGCCCAGCTATCGTGACCTCGCTTGCCACAGCAACGCGCAATCCTGAAGCGCTCATCCAGCAGACTGCACCGTTACATTCTGCCGCCTCTTTCCGCTAAGTCATCGTCACCCACAGCAGGAATATGCCATGAACGTACTATCCCTCAAATACAAGTCACAGAAGATCAGTGATTTCATCAATCTTGAAACCTACACCTCTGATAGCCACCTGATTGTCAGCAAGGCTGAGGGAGACAAGATGATGGTGGGCAGGGTGTACGAAATGTCCCCGTTGGCAGGTGGCGGTTCAGAATTTAGCGATGTGATACACAACATCGCCAAAACATCGCCAGACGATGCGGTTATTCAGGTAACCCTGTTCTGCCACCCAGACCACGAAGCTGTTGAGACTTTTCTGAAGAACAAGGTTCACGGAGGTGAGATTGTTCAGGAACTGGTTACG
>CAIQPV010000285.1 GCA_903873725.1 uncultured Nitrosomonadales bacterium | reverse complement strand
GTTCGGGGTGGAACAGCATCGCTGGGGGAACGACCTCGACCGTCACGCTCAATTATGGACAGGTGACTACCGGTACGCTGCAAACTCTGGATGCCTCTCAGCACCTGCTCGACACATTTTTAGCCTCGGCCTATGCCTGTGCCGATTATGAAGTATCGATACGTTGCGGCTCGTATTTGCACGTCGCCCACCTCACCATCAGCACAGATGGAGTGACGGTTGATTTCACCTGGACAGATGACATGCAAACGTCAGGCAGTCTCGGCAGTTTTGATGTTGCCTTATCGAGCGGCAACGTCAACGTCCTGTTCACCGCAGCAAGTGGCAGTACCACCACCGTTAAATTTTTAGTCACGCGGGTTTCCGCATAAGGAGAAAACATGACCACCGCTTATAAACCATACTTTTCGAAGTATGGGTTTCAGTCTGGGCAACAACTTGATTTGCCCGCTACACAACCGGTTCGCTGGGGCTGGAATGGCACCAACTATTCTGCGCAGACAATGTACAACGGGGGTACCTCGACACTCAATCTGGATATGCAGGCGGCAACACTTTCGTTGCTGTTCGGCGTAGGCACCGGCACGCAAGCCTACAATTTTTCGTCCTCCACATTGAACGCGACGGGCGTGACCGCAAACTTTGCGCAAGGGACAGTTACAGCCAACCCGACCACCTCGATGCAACTGGCCAACAAGGGCTACGTGGACAGTGTCGCGCAGGGGCTCAGCGCAAAGCCCTCAGTTGTTTGTGCCACGACCGCAAACATCACGCTTTCCGGTACGCAAACCATAGATGGCGTGGCTGTCGTTGCAGGAAACCGTGTGCTGGTAAAAAACCAGACAACCAACAACCAGAACGGCATTTATATAGTGGCCGCAGGTGCCTGGACACTCGCGCTTGATTTCAATACGTGGACGGAAATTCCAGGCTCGTTCGTGTTTGTCGAAGCAGGCGGTACCACGCTGCAAAATACCGGGTGGATCTGTACTGCTGCAGTAACAGGCACGTTGGGTACAACCGCTATTACCTGGGTGCAATTTTCCTCGGCGGGTGCTTATACCGCCAGCAATGGATTAGCGCTTACCGGAAATAATTTTACGCTCGCCGGTTCGCCAACTATCAGCACGGGCGACTTGCTGATCGGCGCTGCAACAGCAGGCAATGTGGTCAACCTGGCCGATGTCGCAACGGGTAACGCGCTGATTTCCGGCGGTGTCGGCGTTGCACCCAGTTGGGGAAAAATCAATCTGACAGCGGCAACACATATCACCGGCACGCTGCCCATCGGCAATGGCGGCACTGGGCAGACCACAGCACTTGCTGGCTACGATGCACTGGCTCCGACTACAACGAACGGCGATTTCACTTATCGCGGAGCCTCTACCAGTGCGCGCCTCGCTGGAAACACCACCGCTACAAAACAGTTTTTGTCGATGACCTCCTCAGTGCCCAACTGGGGAACCTTGGTGTCCGGAGATATTCCGGATCTGAGTGCGACCTATGACACCGTAGGAACAGTACAAACGATTACAGCTGCAAAAACCTTCAGCGCGCTTGCCACCTTGAATGGCGGGTTTACCTCACCACTGAGCGGTTCGGTTGGAACTGGCACCAGAGGCGCATGGGGTACGCCCTACATGGGAGCCGGGAACGGCAATATTATTGCTGCCTCCGGTTATGCCGGTTCCTTTTGCGGCGCGATGATCGCCGACAGCACCAACTCCTTAGCCTACAACTTCAATTCGTTCTGTCAGGTCAATGGCTCGGCTTCCTGGATATGCCATTTCGTCGTGAATGCAGCCACACTGACTTCCGGTAGTGTTGCGCACGAAATTGGTTTTAACTGTCCTGACCTGACGTTGGCAACGGGTTCAACTGCAGCTTTTTCCACTTCCATGACTGCCGGCGCAAGCAAGTATGCCTTTTATGCGACCGGAACTGCCCAGAGCTATTTTGGCGGTGACATCATGTATGGAACGAATGCCGGAGCGAACTTCGCAAATAATGCTCGCGAGCAAGCTGCGACGCTTACCACCACCGCAACAACCCAGGTCACCATGGATTCGTTCCTAGCAGCCAATTATCGCTCAGCAAAATGGCTGATTCAGGTTTATGACTCGGTTGCCACCAATGTCCATTACACGGAAATCATGGCGATACGGGATGCCAGCAATAATCTGTACATCACGGAAAATGACCCGCTATACAACAGTGCGACCCTTGCCACTTTTGATGTTCAGTATGACGGCACCTCGCTCATTTGTCTGAAAGTGACACCCGCCTCTTCAAACAATACGGTGTTCCGATCGCTTCGCACAACGTTTAATGCTTGAGCATGGCAACTTCGAAAGCAACCATTTTTCGGGGCTATGGTTCTGCGCCGCAGCGCTACACCACGGTTGGCGGCACGGTAACTGCCAATGCCGGGGTGCGCTGGCTCAATATTGATGCAACGCAGACGAGTCTGACTATCAACTTTCCGGCATCCCCCTCAGATGGTCAGGAGTTCGGAATTACTTCCTGGTATTCGTCGACCGGTATTACCTGTGCAGCCACAGGGAAAAATCTTGCAGCCCCCATTACTACACTTACACCAACCACCCCAGCCTCTTGGGTTTATCAAGCCGCAACCTCAACCTGGTTGCGAACTAACTAAAGGAGAAGCAAATGAACATCACTTTCACTCAGGAAGAATTTAACTATGTCCTCAATACGCTGGCGCAGCGCCCGTTCGCTGAAGTTGCTCAATTGATAATGAAACTGCAACAGCAGGCTTCTCAAGCACAGGCTCCGGCACCTGTGCCTGCGGCATCTCAAAATGCTTAAGTTCAGCCCACTCGCACTGGTCCTTTACACCGACAGGATGCTTCCGGCGCGCTTTGCAGGTTACACAGATGGCTGTGTGGTGCT
>CAIQPV010000284.1 GCA_903873725.1 uncultured Nitrosomonadales bacterium | reverse complement strand
GTCAATTTGATTGGCGATTGCAATTGTTGCTATCACATTTAGATGCCACAAAAGGCGACCACTTTCTCAACGGCCTGAACAAAGCCTGCCCGGAACACGATTTGGCCCGAGTCTCTGGTCTCGGCCAAGTGAAGAAGGCGCGCATACGCCTGCGCCGCCCTGGCTTGGGCTGCTGCCGAGCGTTCAGCGTTCATTGCGCCAGTCTGGTCCAGCTGGCGCATCAATTCATCATCATCGTCAGAGGGATGTTTGCTCATGAGAATGCTTTAGCTTGGTTCAAGCTGCACTATGACGCCCCAAACCTTCGGAGATGTAGGCTGTCACAAGCTGGTTCAGGCTCACTCCCTCGGCTTTAGCCTGGTGCTGAAGGCGCGAATGAATGCTGCGCGGCAGGCGTTGCACAAATTTTCCGGATGCGTTTGCAATGCCTGGAGTTGGTACCGGACGACCATCCGCAATGTGAGCATCCATCCAGCAATCGAATGCACCGCGAGCGTCTGCAATGGCTTCCTCGGGTGTTTCGCCATCTGCCATACAACCAGGAAGGTCAGGAAAGGTTGCGAGGAAGCCCCCACCCTCGTCAGCAGTCAAGGGACGAATCTCAATAGGGTAGTCGTTGAATCTCGGTTTCATTCTGGGCTCCAGTCAATCAGGGCAAGCAACTGCACCACGTACACAGCTTTGATGGGCTTACGCGCCGGTACGCATACTTCGAGTGGGCAACCATCACGTTGAATCACGACATGGCTGCCGCCATTTTTACGGACCTTCAAGCCAGCATGCTCCGCGACTGATTCGATTTGCTCGATGCGCCAATCGCGTGGATTGTTGCGCATCGCGGTGATGTTCTTGTCCTGCTTGCCCATGTCTGATAGTATCGCATTCAATACTATTAAGTCAATGGGCGGCAAGTCCACTTTTGTCGCTATCAGCGTCAAATAGCGTCAGGCCATCTGCTGACACATCCTGCTTCCAGCTTGCTCTGTCCCCAATGCTGGACCCCGAATTTCCCTGCATTTCCCATTTTTCCAAATTTAAATTGTTCTGCACTACGTCATGATTATTACTATAATCAATCCGATACATTTAATCTTCTAAACAAACCTTTCTAAAAATAGCCGTCCATTCGGATTCGTTATGACGAAAAGTTCTATTTTCCCGATGACGACTGAGCCTACGTTGCATGCGCCGCCGCCTAAGCGGCGAGGGCGCCCGCCCGGCGCGAAAGCCGCAGTGGTGCGCGATGCTCGCGCCCTGGGTGTGCATCACTTCGCATTTCTCCGCTGCGGCCTGTACGGCATGGATTTGCACCACGCCTTCACGCGCTATCTGGAGTGGTCAGAAACGACGACAGACCTACGCCACATCGAGCACCGGCGCAAGGAGCTGATGCGCCAGGTGCTGGAGTCCGCGAGGCACCTGGACCCCGCCGTGCCGGCGCACGCGGGTGTCCCTGCGTTGATCGAGCTGCTGCGCAGCGCCACACCGGCTGCAGTGACCATAAAACTGCCCACGATGGCCGAATGGGTCGAGGCCGAGGGCATGGACCCCGATATGTGGTCCGAGGCGGATCTGCAGAGCGAATACAAGGCCGCGTTCGGCCTGGACAACGCCGACGCGATCGAGGCGGCTGCGGGTTTGGAAGATCCGGCCAATGCGCGGGTGCGTGCTCTGGACTACCTATCGACCATCTTGGCCGTGAGCCCGACGCCCACAGATCGGATCGACACTTGGTTTGCGCGCCCGGTGGCGGTGTGTTTGCGCAATGCTGGCGTCATCACCCTGGCGGATCTGGTGAACTTCATCAACCTCTATGGCCATCGCTGGCATGGGCACGTGAAAGGCTTTGGCGCCAAGCGCGCCGGATTGGTCGTGGCCTGGTTGCGCGCGCAGACGGAACTCTTGAACCTAGCCATCAGCTCAGCCGTCGATGAGCCCAAATCCAAGCGCGCTCTGCGGCTGGTGCCGATGGGCCAGCTCGTGGCCACGTCCAACGTGGCGCTGAGCGGTGGAATGGCCGGGGAGGGTGGTGCGTTTCGCAGCCACATGGCCAACACGCTGGGTGCGACAGATGACGTGCAGGCGGTGAACGCCTGGCTGTCGCGCTACGAAGAAAAGCCGGCCACTTTGCGCAGCTACCGCAAAGAGGTAGCGCGCTTCATGCTCTGGTGCACCAAGGAGCTGCGCAAGCCCATGTCATCGGTGACAGCGCCGGACTGCCAGGCGTACCGCGCGTTCCTGCAGGCCGTGCCCATCACGTGGATCAACCGGGTGCAGGTTGCGATGACAGATCCGCTGTGGCGCGGGTTTCGTGGTCAGCCTGGACCGTCATCACAAAAGCAAGCGCTGGTAATTTTGCAGACGATGTATGCCGGACTGGTGGACGCCGGATACATGGTGGCCAACCCCATGCGACAGCTCATGAAAAGCTTTGATCTTCCCGCCTCCAAAATGGATATCACGCGGTCGTTCACCGAAGCCGAGTGGATGCACGCGCTGCGTTGTCTTGATGAGAAGATGGTGGGGCCGGAGCGTGTGCGCCTCAAGTGCATTTTGGAGCTGCTGGTGACATCAGGGATTCGCCTGGATGAATTGGCCAGCGCACGTCACGGCAATTTACGCGTGGAGGCCTTGCCCGACTTGCCGCAATCCTGGGTTCTGACGGTCACTGGCAAGCGCAGGAAGACGCGCGATGTTCCGCTCACTGATGACGTGGTTTTTTTGCTGGCGGCGCACGGCAAAGAGTTCATGGACGAGGATAAGCAACTTTCCAGCACGGACACACTGCCGCTGATCCGCACCTTGCACGTTTCGGTTGCGCGCTGGGGTAGGGCGGGTGATGACGAGCTGGTCGCCAGTCCTCTTTCCGACAAGCCTGGAAGCGCGTTGTCGCCAGCGGGCATCTACGGCGTGCTCAAGCGGTTCTTTGCGCACGCGGCCAAGACGGCAGCGCTTGCCGGACTGGACCCGGCACGGTTTCGCAAGGCGAGCACGCATTGGATGCGCCATACGTTCGTGCGCCAGGCGCTGGTTGACGGCGTGCCGATCGAAGTGGTCAGCGAGTTGGCCGGGCACGCCAGCATCGACACGACTTCCATCTATTCCACGCAGGAGCTGGCGCGCAAGATCAAGGCGGTGCAGGGCATGACGCGGCGCGTCCTTTCTTGAACAAAGCGCTCCTGAAATGTGTGCTAGGATAAGTGCCTGAGCCTAGAGCGTCGTCTTTTACGGTGCGCTGAGCGTTTGTCTCACTGGGTTCACCTAATTCTGACGGGCCGCAAATGCGGCCCGTTTTCATTGAAACGGGGCCAAAATGCACTTGCTGTATGTCGACGAATCAGGATCTGCCTCTGACACGAGTCAGACGTACTTCATACTCGCTGGTGTCAGTGTATTTGAGCGGCAAACCCACTGGATCGAACAGCAACTAAATGGCATAGCGGCTCGCTTCAATCCTAACTGCCCTCACGAACTCGAATTGCACGGTTCCCCAATGCGTTCTGGCAAGCAAGGGTGGCGCTCGATTCAACCCCATGACAGAGAACAGGCGATCAAAGATGCCTTGACGGATGGGGTTGCAAATCAGAAACGTAACGCCGTTCGATTGTTTGGGGCTGTGATCAATAAGAAAACACAAATCGCAACCAGTGATCCAGTCTTTACCAGTTTTGAACAAGTTGCGAGTCGTTTTGATATGTTTTTGCAACGCCTCCATCTAAATGGAAATACTCACCGCGGACTTATGCTTTGCGATGCGTCCAGCTCTGAGACTAGGATTCAAACTCTCGCTCGTGAGTTCAAGTACTCTGGGCACTCATTCGGGAAGACAAAAAACTATTCCGAAGTACCCGTGTTTCTCGACTCCAAGGCATCCCGTTTGATTCAGTTGGCAGACTTGGTTGCCTACGCAATGTTTAGACACTACGAGCGCCAGGATAGCCAATATTTCGACATCATCAAACACTGCTTTGATTCCGATGGTGGCGTGCAACATGGGCTCTACGAATCGCTGTAATTCAT